>CAMMLF010000067.1 GCA_946497585.1 uncultured Clostridium sp. | reverse complement strand
GGGCCCGGCCTTTTTACCACGTGGGGACCCCCTTTTTCGACCCAATAGCACCAAAAAGGAGCGTCCCTATTGACAGCGTCTCAACTGAAAAAAATTTAACTTTTGTCATAAGTTTTAGTTTTGTCTAATATACTTTAATAAAGTTTTGTACAAATCTTCTTTAGGAGGTAAAAATGGAGGACAATTTAAAATTATATCAGGATATAGCAAATCGTACTGATGGAGATATTTATATAGGTGTAGTAGGTCCTGTAAGAACTGGAAAATCAACTTTTATAAAGAATTTTATGGATTTATTAGTTATACCTAATATAGATAACTCTTACAAAAGAGAAAGAGCTTTGGATGAACTGCCACAAAGTGCTTCAGGCAGAACAATAATGACAACTGAGCCTAAATTTGTTCCAAATGAAGCTGTAGAAATTACGCTTGATGGAAATGTTAAATTTAAAGCAAGATTAGTTGATTGTGTAGGCTATTTAGTAAATAATGCAATTGGTTATTTAGAAGATGACATTCCTAGAATGGTTAAAACACCTTGGTCTGATGAAGAAATGCCATTTGGCGAAGCTGCTGAAATAGGTACTAAAAAAGTTATTCAAGACCATTCAACAATTGGTATTTTAGTTACAACAGATGGAAGTTTTTCAGGCATTTCTAGAGATGATTACATTTTAGCAGAAGAAAGAGTTGTTAAAGAGCTTAAAGAAATAAATAAGCCTTTTGTAATTGTGCTTAATACAGTTGCACCATACTCAGATTACTCAAGAGATTTAGCAAATTCTTTGGAAGAAAAATATAACTGCCCTGTTATTCCAACTGATTGCTCTAACCTTTCTTTATATGATATTAATGAAATTTTTAGCAAAGTATTATATGAATTTCCAATTGAAAGAATTAACATTTCATATCCAAAATGGGTTGACGGCTTAGAGAATACTCACTGGTTAAAGCAGGAATTAAATAAAGAAATTAAAGATACTTTTGGTGGTGTTAGCATAATTAAGCAAGCAAATTTTGCAGTTGGTAACTTGCAAAATACAGATATAATTAACTCAACAACTATTGATGAAATAAATCTTGGAACTGGCGCTATATCTATAACAATTTCACTAAAAGACGACTTATTTTATAAAGTCCTTACTGAAATTTCTGGAGAAACTATCAATAATGAATTTGATTTATTCTCTGCATTTTACAGTTTTGCTAAAATTAAAGGTGAATATGACAGAATAGCACCTGCTATGGAAGAAGTTAAATCTAAAGGTTATGGCATAATTACTCCTTCAATGGATGAACTTATTTTAGATGAACCTGAAATTGTTAAGCAAGGCTCTAAGTTTGGAATTAAACTACGTGCAAAAGCTCCAAGCATACATATGATAATGACAAATGTTGAAACTGAGGTATCTCCTCTTGTTGGAAGTGAAAAGCAATCAGAAGAGTTAGTAAAATATTTGTTAGAAGAGTTTGAAAATGACCCTAAGAAAATTTGGGAATCTAATATTTTTGGAAAGAATTTACATGAACTTGTTAATGAAGGTTTGCAAAACAAACTCGAAAGAATGCCTGAGGATGCACAAATGAAACTTCAAGAGACCCTTGAAAGGATTGTAAATGAAGGCGGTGGCGGATTGATTTGTATTATATTATAGTACTGGCGAGTTTGCCTTATTAAATAAATATTATCATTGACAAATTAACATAATTTTTATATAATACTAGCAATTGATAGTTTTTGCTATCTACCGTAGAAACGCGATGACAACTAGGAGGTAATTGACAATGAGTAAAAGCATCGCAAGTCAGGTTCGGTCAATGGCTAAGAAAAAGGAGGAGGAACGGATTGCAGAATGTGCAGACCTGATACTTGATAAAATGAGCAAAGAGTTTGGGTTTTATATTCTAACACATGATTTTCCAAGCATTTACCGTGCAGAAGTAACAATTGTCCTCTTAGAACAAGAATGGTACAATTTCACCTATAATGAAATTCAATCTGCATGTGCATCACTTAATCTTCTACATAAAACTAGTGGTTATAGACATTTTATTAAAATGATACCATTTGACCCATCGCTTGGGTTAGAAATTAGTACCCCACAAATGCTATATAAAAAGATACGCTCACAAATGCTTAATGAAAGGAAAGAGCGTAAGGGAAAATCTCAATCCGAACTTAGCGCTGAGATAGAGTCTCGTAAAACGCGAAGGGATATGAAGCTTTTACAAGCACAAGTTCAAGCAGAAAATTACTTAGCAGAAGTTTTAAATCAATTAAAATCTAATAATTTTTCTGTCAAACAAGTTTCTGCTTTTACGTACCACATAAATGTGCCACTGTTACATTTCAAAGAATGGAAATTTAATTCTATTCTTGAAAGATCTCAACTTCTTAAAACTTTTACAAAGCATCGTTTTACTCTTATTGATTATGACAATTCACATTGTGAATTTGAAGTCTCAACCGATTAACTGACGCACAAACAGTGGTGGAGCAGATGCTCCACCACTGTTTTTTGCTTTTATATATTTTTATATCACTTTTGCAATTACTATTTAAATTTTATTTATGTAATCACTTCCACTATAATACATATATGATTATATTTTTTCTTCTTTGTAACTATATCTTCTTCCGAGTTTTTTTATAAATCATATTCACCCAATATAAATTTTGCATGGTCTTTGTATGCTTCTAATTCCCTATTTATTCTATTTAAATCTACATATGTCCTATCGTCATACCACACACTATATCCTTGTTCTAGCCAATCTTTCATATCTTGATATCTTTCATCTTTTGGATTATTTATTACATCTAATAAGTCTTCATATCCCCACGGACCACCACAATCTTCTGGCAAACTAGCCATCTTTGCCTTTAAGCAAACAGGATTTTTAAGTTTTTCTTCGCTCTCTACTACATTTTCTATTTGTATATCATGTATCCAATTATCACCAAAGTCGTAAGTATATTCTAACTTTTCTATTTTATCAAAATACTTATCCACTTTTGTTCTCTTAGAATTTATTACTTTGTAGTCAAAATCATCAAATATATCATCTGGTATTTCTATTAGTAAATTTCCGATTTCAAAAGAATATAAATGATAACCCGACCAGTTAAAAGCAAGTTGAATAATGGCATTCAATTCGTGAAAAGTTATTCCTGCTGGTATCTGCAATCTTCTCCAAACAGGTGGATGAGTATTTTTAATTGTAACTTTTATTATATAAGATTTGTATTTTTTATCTTTTGTATTGCTTTTTAATACTTTTTTTACATTTCCCATAACATTTTCTCAACTTTCTTATTATATTAAATACAATCTTACTATAACATGAATTACCGTATTTTACAATAGTTTTAGCGTATCTTACATTTACTTTTACAAAAGTGTAAGAGTAAAAACAATTATTTGACAAATTGGCATAATTTTTATATAATACTAGCAATTGATAGTTTTTGCTATCTACCGTAGAAACGCGATGACAACTAGGAGGTAATTGACAATGAGTAAAAGCATCGCAAGTCAGGTTCGGTCAATGGCTAAGCAAATGGTAGATGTTCAAATTTGCAAATGTGCAAATCAAATTCTTGTTGAGATGAGTAATAATTTCAGAAGGTATATGTTAAATAATAATTTTCCTACCGTATACAATGCAGAGGTTTTGCTCTTTCTAGATAGGAATTGGCATAATTACACTTTTACTGAAATTGAATTGGCATGTAGATTTCTTGGTCTTCATCATGAAACTGGTGCCAATAAATGTCATCGTATCAAAATGCTTCCTTTTGTAAAAGGAGGAAAAATGAACAAAGCGCAAGAGTTTTATAAAGTATTGCGCCCAAGCTTAATCGAAGAAACTAAATGGACAAAAGCAATAATGTCCAACAAGTGTAAAAACCTTGATGTAACTCAGCGAGCACGAATTAAAGCCAAAGCTTATTTAGCCCAAATTTTAAATCAATTAAAATTGGGAAATTTTTCCACAGAGCAAATTAGTCCAGATAATTATCAAATCAAAGTTCCAGTCTATTTTCCCGGAAAATTGATTCCTTATTCTATGGTTCAAGTGGAAGAAATTCAAAAGGCTTTTAAAAAACATCGTTTCTATCTTCGCGATTTTTGTAATTCTCAATGTATTTTTATCATCTCGACCCATTAACTGACGCACAAACCATGGTGGAGCATCTGCTCCACCATGGTTTTTATTGAATAGTAAAAATCAAGTTTTTCCTATTCTACAAAAAGCAATTATTTTCCTAAATTTATATAGTCACTCCCACCATAATACATATGTGATATATTTATTATTCAAATATCTTTATCGTCCTATTTTTAACTTCAAAATCATTTATTTTATCAATTAAATAAATTTCTTGCTTTTCTCTATATTTCCTTTTAGCATTATCCAGTTTTATTACCACTTTACTAGACAAATCCATTCCAATTGGCAAAGTTTTGTTTTGATTATCAAAAAATACAATATTAGACAAATACAAAGCATGTTCTTCGTTGCTCAAATCTATTTTAACAATCTCTATTCCTTGCTTATCTGCTTTATCTTTTTCTCTGCTTACATTATTTCTTAAAACACTATCTTCTTTTTTCGCTATTCTTTCTAAGTCCGTCGCTATTTCAACTTCTGATTCATTTTCTAAATTAACTCTTTCTTCTATTACATTTTTAGAAGAATTTTCATTAATCAAATTTTCTGGATTAATATCTCCTAAAAGAAACTCTTTTTGAACATCACTTTTTTTGATATATACTGGCATACTTGTTATAGCATAAATTTTATTATATGCACTTTCAAGTGATTTTTTGAAATGGTTAATTCTATCTTCAAATTCTTCGACTGTAGTATTTTCATTAATTCTTAATATAGCAATTTCATTTCTTTCATTTTCTCTATGCTCTTTTGAATTTATCTTTTTTACAGCAGTGTAATCATTTATAAGGTTGTCAAGTGACCTTTTGGAAGTTTTATTTTTCAAGCCCTCTAATATATCTTTTTCAATTTTTTTAGTATCCTCATTTTCATTTTTCGCATAAGTTTTACTTATGCGATTGAAGATTTTTGGCATCACATAAAATAAGTACAAGGCATTTATTTCTTCGTCACTTAATTTTTGTCTTTGCAAACTATCAGCTCTTGCTCCAAGTAAATCTTTATTTAAGTTAGCGTTGTTTTTTGTTTCATTGCTCTCGCTACTTTCTCCCTCACTAAGTGCAGGAAGTTCATCTTTATTACTAAATTTCCAAAATTCAAATATGCTCTTTTTATGACTTTCTATCTCATCTATATATTTTTTTGCGTTTTCTATTTTTCTAGCATAGTTTTCTTTTTTTAGTTTTAATGCCTTTAAATCTGATCGAACAGCCCTTGCCTTTATTTCAACTTCATTTGCACTATTAAAAACAGAAACCAATTCTTTTATTGTGTATGAGCCATTTAAATTTATTTCATTCTTTATTGATAATTCATCCTCTAAAGAATTCTCGCCTAATTCATCTTCTAATTTTTTATCTATTTTATTATCTAATTTAGGCATAACAAACTTTTTAGCTTTAAAAAAGTAAGATATTTTTTTAAAGAAACTCTTTTTGCAATCCAAAAACATTACAATTTGCTTTTCTTGCATTACATATATATCATTTTGCTTTTTTACATATTCTTTTAATTCCTTTAAAATTTCTTCATTACGCACAATTTCTTCTTCTAAGTCTGTTTTTCTTAGCTTTTGAAGTTCAACTTGCTTGTCTACAAAATCAGCTAAGTTTTGAACTGTAATTAATTCAGAATTACTTTTATTAGCCTTAAAGCCTTTTTTAGACTCTAAAACTTTTTTCTCATCCTCATTACTTTTTTCTTCTATTTTCCTGTTATTTTTTGCAAAATCATTAGAGTTTTCATTATTAAACTCAAGTTCTAGCTCACCATTTTCATTCACATATGGCTCAAAATTGTATTTATAATTTGTCTCAGTTGTTAAAATAAACAATGCTTTGAAAAGCATATAAAATTTTTCCGCATCATTCTTGTTATCAAAAACATTTCTATAATATGTATTAAACAATTTTTTTACTTTTGTATGACCTGTTACATATAAATATTTGCCTGAAACCTCATATATGTTAGGCCATTCATTTGTAAATAGCCAAATATAATTTTCTATATCATTTATTTGAGCGGATGTTAAAAGATTGCCTTTATAATCCATCTTATTTATCGGTACAAATATTTTGGTATCTTCTTTTTCCAATTTCTTTTTAATAATATAAAATAATACTGATGTTTCTCCCTCATTTGCGGGGAATAGCATAAAATACTTATTATCCTCTTTAGAATAATAAATTTGCCACAAGTAATTTTTATCATATTTAACAAAGTATGGAATATTTTTCAATTTTTCTTTCAAGTCTTCTAGCTTTTTCATTTCATTAACTGACGCTGAATCTAAAACATCGTTAAATATTTCTTTTGAGTTTCTATCATCTGCTTGTAAATAAGCAGATAATGGCTTTGCTGTTTTATATCTTTCGCGAATCTCTGCTGTTCTATCTAATGGTGTTATTAATATTTCCAAGTCATGTACTGACACATAATCATATACTTTATATACATTTGAATTGCTAAAATCACTAAAGTGTATTGGCTCAGACTTTAGCAATTTTTGTGGTATATTCTCTAAATCAAGTCCTATGTACTCTAGAACGTCATTTTTCAAGCCTATCTTCTCCTTTCGCATATCCTTTCTCAAAAATCTTCACTGCAATAATTCTTCCATTGCTAATTGCAAAAATTATCTTCTCCTCTCAAATCTTTGCATAACTTCTTCTAAGGTATAATGTTTTATGTCCTTTTTATCATATCTTATAACAGAAACTTTATTGCTATTATATTCTTCTTTTCCAATTAGTACAATATATGGTATTTTAAATTTCTTAGCCTTTTCTATCTTTTCATCTAAATCTTTGTCTGTAAAATCAACTGATACTCTTACTCGTCTTTCTCTTAATTTATCTTTCATTTGATTTGCATAATCAATATATTCGTCATATTCAGGAATTATTATACATTGAACTGGTGCAATCCATGTTGGAAATTCTCCCTGATATTTTTCTATTAATATTGCAAGCATACTTTCATAACTACCTAAATCTTGCCTGTGTATATATAGCGGGAATTTTTCTAAACCATCTTTATCTGTATATTTTAAATCAAATCTATGTGTAATTTCAAAATCTATTTCAATTTTTGCCAAAAGCTTACTATTATAATAAACCTGTATACTAGGGCCATACATTTTTGCATCTTGATTTTTTGTATATGTTATTTTAGACTCATTTAAAGCCTTTTCCATTGCTATAGCACACATATTCCACTCATTTATTGTTCCTATATATTCTTCCTTTTTGCTTGTATTCCAAGTTGATATTCTGTATTCAACATTTAAATCTAGCTTGTCCATAAAATATTTTTCTATTTCTACTGACTCTTTTAATGTTTTCTCTAACAATTCCGGTGATGTAAATATACTAGCATCTGAAAAAGAGTATTGCCTCATACATGTTAGTCCTCTTATTTTACTTGTTGGCTCATCTCTAAATACAGTAGAGGTTTCGCTATATTTTATAGGTAATTCTTTGTAACTATGCTGTTTTGTGGCATACAAGCTACAATGAAATGGCCTTACATATGGTCTTAAAACTATTGAATTTTGTTCTTCTTCCGCTTCTATTGTAAAAATTTCGTCTTTTTCCTGCTCCCATCTATCTTCTATCATGTATATTTCAGCTCTTGATGCACTTGGAGTTCTGACTATCATGTAGCCTCTCTTTTCTTCCTCGTCTTCTACCATTTCTCTAAGTATTTTTATCATCTTTGCTCCATTTGGAAGTATTATAGGGAAGCCTTTTCCTATATAATCTACACTTGTATATATTTCTAACTCTTTACCTAATTTACTGTATTCCATTTGACTTTTCCTCTTTTCCTTTGAATATGAAATTTACTCAATTGCAAGCTGTATTCATGCCGTTTTTAAGTCTTTTTTTCTTTTGGTTTATTACATTCTCTTAAATGCTAGCTTAATTTTACTATAAGAAGAATGAAATAGCAAGGTTAGAGTTGCTATTTCATTTTTATAAAATAATGGTTCTTTCAATACAATTTCTCCTCGTATACACAAATATAGAGAGGTACACTTTTAAATGTACCCCTTATTTACTCATTTCTATATTTTATTCGATTTTTTCGTTCAAATATTGTTCTACTAATTTTACCAATTCTTTAGCAGTATTTATCTGCACTAAAGTATTATTAGGGTCAACAATAAATT
>CAMMLF010000066.1 GCA_946497585.1 uncultured Clostridium sp. | reverse complement strand
CCACATTCAAGTTTGTTTGCTATTTTTACTCCTCTTGAATAGTCTTTTGTTATAACACATCCACATAGTCCATAAGAAGATTGGTTAGCAATTTCAATTGCTTCTTCTTCAGTATCAAATCCTATAACTGGGATTACTGGACCAAACACTTCCATATCCTTTGCTATGTCCATGTCTTTTGTAACATTATCTAATATTGTTGGATAGTAATATGCTCCTTCTCTTTTTCCACCACATACTAAAGTAGCTCCTTGTTCAATTGTTTTATTTACAAATTGTTCTACTCTTTCTGCTGCTGGTTCATTAATAAGTGGTCCCATATCTGTGTCCATTTTTGATGGGTCTCCAACTTTTAAATTAGATATAACTTCTTTCATTCTATCTATAAATTCTTGTTTTCTAGAATTATGTATTAAGAATCTCTTTGATGCACAACATACTTGTCCACCATTATATAATCTTCCCCAGATAGTTTCTTTAACTGCTAAATCCATATCTCCATCTTCTAAGAATATGAATGCGTCATTTCCACCTAATTCAAGCATTACATGTGTTAGGTTTTTAGAACATGTTCCCATTGTTTGAATTCCGGCTCCTGTACTTCCTGTTAGTGAAACTAAATGAACTCCTGGATGTCCTGCTAGTTCTTGCCCTACTGTTGGTCCATCTCCTGTAAGTAATTGTATTGTTCCTGCTGGTACTCCCGCTTCAATCATTAATTTTACATATTCTGTAAGTGTAAGTGGGTTATAATTTGATGGTTTTACTATTATACTATTTCCCATAAGTAGTGCTGGTGGTACTTTTTGACAGAATAAGTCACTTGGGAAGTTGAATGGCAATATTGCTGCAACTACTCCTATTGGTTGTCTAACAGTTATTTGCATTGTTTTTTCTTGACCTGCTTCTTGTCCTGCTGGTATTGATTCATTATATAAATGTTTTGCTCTTTCAACAAATGCAGTAGCACCAATTCTTACATTTGCTATTTCTGCGATAGCTTCTTTTATTGGTTTGCCAGTTTCGTCTGATAGCAATTTTGCTAATTTATCTTTATCTCTTTCTACTAAGTCAATAAATTTGTATATTTTGTCTGCTCTTTCATGAAGTGGGACTTCCGCCCATTTCTTTTGCTCTATTTCAGCTACTCTTACAGCTTCATTTACATCATCTTGTGTACAGTTTGGAACTGTATCTATAAGTTCACCTGTTGCTGGATTAGTTACTTCAATAGTCTTTCCATCTGAAGCATCTCTCCATTCATAACCTATTAAATTTTTCATACCTAAAACTTTTCCTTTCTTTACTTTTTCAAGACTTCTTTCATATAAGTTTGTATTTTCTACATCTAGTGAGTCTTGATTTTCAACACTAATTTTTAACGTGCTACTTTTTTCATTATAGTTAATAGTTGAAAGCTTAGTCTTACTTGGTTCTTCCCCTTCTCTTCATTTACTAAATGCTGTGAATGAAAGCATTAAACCTCCACAAGTATTTGCGCCATGGTCTTTTAATCCATATTCTCCGAAAGTAAATATTGTAATGAATGGTACACCTTTAGCTTCTTTCTTAAGTTGTTTTACAACTTCGTCTATTCTTTCACCTATTCCTAATCTTCTTCCTCCACAGTGTACTAATAGGTATGCTCCAACGTCCCCTTCCATTTCTTTATTAAGTTCTTTCATTGTATCTCCTGTTGATTTTATTAATTCATCAACACTAGCTTGCATTTGAATAACTGCTGTATTTAAAGCAACATGATTTCCTACATTTATTGAGTAGTCTTTATTTGCTGACATTGGATGACGAATTGCAACTAAATCTCCAAGTCTATCTTTTACGCCCAAAGGCTCTGTAACTGATTGCAAAAGTAAATTTCCACCTTCAATATCTTTTAATTTTTTGCCTGTCCAAGATGCATATTTCTTAAGTGCTGGAACACCATCTATTTCAACAATTGTTCTCTTTTCTTTTAATTTTGTAACAATACCTGCGTTGCCTGTTTCATGATATGCTCCTGTATAAACATTTGCCATTTTCTTGTCTGTATAGAAAAATGCTACTGCTACACCATCAGAAAATACTGAATCTCCAGTAAATATGCTCCATTTACCTTCAACTGTATTATCTGCTGCGCTTCCACCAAAGAATGGTACTCTTCCTATTACATCTTCAATTCCTTTTAAGTAATCTTCTTCTTCTCCTGGTGATGCAACCATATAGAAGTATTCTGGTGCGAAGTCTAATCCTGCATTTTTCATAGCTTCCTGAGCAACTAATCTACCTGTTTCTCTAGCTGTTTTTTGCTTTTTGTATCCTGCAACACCTACTGTTGTGTTTGGATCTCCTAAAGCTAACATTCCTACAAATCCATTTTCTGATGAAATGAATCCATCTGGAACTATAATTCCTGCACTTGATGTACAACCTACAATAGGAGCTGTTCCTAGTTCAGCTTTTGCTCCTTCTAAAACTTTTTCTACATCGTTATCTACAGATGTATATAAAAATGCAACTTTAGTTTGCATTAAATCTTTAACTGCCTTTTTTGCAGTCTCTTGTCCTGCTTTGTAACTGTCTTTATTTGTGCTATATGCAACATTTGATTTTAGCATAAATATTTTCCTCCTTCGTATCAATATTTTCTTCATTATATTTTAAATTTCGATTTTTTTCAACAAATTTAATATTACAATTTTGTAACATATTTTACTTTTGGGACGGTCCTTTTCGTAAAATTTTACGTTTTGCACCGTCCCCAACGGAAAATATTTTACGAAAAGGACCGTCCCAAAGTAAAATCAAACAGGAGCGTCCCTATTGACACATTGTGTCAAACAGGAGCGTCCCTATTGACAGTTAGATTTTAACACTCATATTACAATTTTGTAACATATTTACTAATTTTCTTACTCTTTTGGCACTTGCTGTATTGTGACTCCAGATTCTAGAGAAACTACGGAACGCACGCAGGCACCGTAATCATACTCGTCACCGTCCGAGTAGAATAAGTCGTAGCCGCCGCTATACACAAGGCCAATCCCCCAATCAGTCGCAACCGCTCCGGGACCGAAGCTCGCAATGCTAGAGTTCGAAACGACCCCACGAGACGAAAGGAAGCATACTGGCATTTGCGAACTTTCGCTACCAAATATTAATTCATACTCTGTTTGGTTATCTGCTATTTTATATGACCTTCCTACTTCTCCCATATCTTGTGGCACTACTGCATAGTAATATCCATCTACTGTTCCTGTTATTGTTCCTGCTCGTGTTCCCTCTGGTTTACCTGCATTTTTCTCAGCTAAATAACTTGATGGTGTATATGCATTGTCATATGAATATGTTTCTCCATAATCTGCTCCTGTACCATTTTCCAATGAAAACCAATCATATTCTCCTATCTCACTGTTTGCCATATGAAATAGTTCATTCATGTCTTCTACTTTCATACTTCTTGCTTCTTCTACATATTGCATATTTCCAAATAATTCTTCACTTATTTGGTCTGGTACTAAGTAGCCTGTCTCGTAACTTTGAGCTCCATACATATATAGTAACCCATCTGCATTATCTGACTCCAATGGTGTTTCCATTATTAGCTTTATTCCGCCTGTTGTACTATCTACCCCTAAAACTCTCCATCTTATGTTATTATTTTTTGTGCTACTTATTGTATATGTTTGGTTTGAGCTATATCCTGTTAGAGCTGAAGTTGCTACATCTGATGAACCACTTGTTGGTGTATTTAATGATAGGTAATCTCCTACGTGCAAATGATTTTCTGGGTCTGTGCAACTTGTTCCATCACATCCATCTGCCTCTGCATTTAAGAACATTCTTACTAATGTTCCTTCTGCTGGCACTTCTGTTCCTCCGTTTCCTTCCAGATATCCTGCCATCCAATCTTCTAGTTCGCCCATTGCTAACTGTTCATTACTTTCTGCGTTTCTCCACGTATTTGCTGCTGTTTGCGCTCTACTAAATATTCCATTTTGTCCTATTGTAAGGTTAAGTGCTATTCCCGCTAATATCAAAAGGACTATTATTGTTACTACTAACGCTATTAGTGTTATACCTTGCATACCTTTTGCTACTTCGTGTACTGTAAGTTTTGTACGTTTTTTTGAGCTTTCATCATTAATGTTTAAACTTTTATTTTCCATCGTTTTTCTCCCCTCTTTTGAATTTCTTTTTGATGCAACCGTTATTACTGCTGATTCTTTTTGATTTTTCTCATCGTGCATTTTATGTCTCCTTTCATTTGTTTAATATTATCACCAATAATTCGTTTTTTATGTTATACCATAAAAGTTTTTATTTTGCAATTGTTTTTAATTGCATTTGTGTATTAAAAAACTATGCTAATTAGACAATTTTAAATACGTCTAAAAAGCATAGTTTTATCTCTATGTTTACTTAAATATATTTGATTAAATCTTACAATATATATATATATATACAGCCCCAAGGGTTTCAGCAATTTTCATTCATTTTATTCTCCATTTTTAAATTTTTATTTTTCCAAATCTGACCTTGCAATTTTTAATTTCCATTTTCATTTTACACTTACGCCTATTTTTAGTCAAGTAATTTTATATTACATTTTCATTACAATTTGCTCGGCTAAAATATTTCTTCTACTACACATTCATACTCTAATGGTTCTTTCATTTTTGCTTTTACTTCTTTAAAATCTAATTAATATTTGTATAATTTTTCAAAATTAGGAAAATCTAATAAAGAATTGCAAATTAAAAATGCAAAACTGTAAAATAATTAGACTTAAATATAGGAAAACTTGCCTATATTTTATAAATTATTAAGTGAGGATTTATGAAGTTTATTGAAAAAGTAAAAGAATTTTTTAATGTACTTACCAAAAATCAAGAAAGCTATGATTTTAGTATTTCTAAAGAAAATTCTAGTGAATCACAGCCAGAAGATTTATTAAAAAATCAAAGCATTTATCCTAGCCTTGATGTAAATTTAGATTACATTAAGTCTAGATATAATGTTTTGATTAATTCCGATATAAAAATAAGAGAATTTATGCTAAACGCTAAGGGCAAACAATTCAAAGCTTTTATCATATATATTGATGGTTTAGTTGACACAACTTCTATAAATGATTTTATATTAAATCCTCTTATGCTTAAAAATTTTTCAAATCAAAATAACGACCCTCAAATTGTGTCAGAAGCTATTGCTACAAATATTAGTGTCAGAAAAGTTAAAAGATTTAATATTACTGATTACATTTATGAATGTTTGCTTCCTCAAAATAGTGTGAAAAAGATTTCATCTTTTGATGAATTAGTAAAAAATGTTAATTCCGGCGATTGTGCATTATTTGTTGATACAATTAATTTTGCTTTTGATATAGATATAAAGAAGTTTGCGCAAAGAAGTATTTCTGAGCCTAAAAATGAGCCAAGCGTTCGAGGCTCTCAAGAGGCCTTTGTTGAAAACCTTAGAACTAATACTTCTATGATTAGAAGAAATATAAATAATGAAAATTTGATTATTGAAAATATTACAATTGGAAAAACAAATAAAAATAACTGTGCTGTTTGCTATATTAAAGATATTGCAAATTCTAGCTTAGTTTCTGAAACAAAATATAGATTAAATAACCTTGATGTTGATTATGTTCTTTCTAGTAGTGAACTCATTCAGCTTATTAAAGATGACCCTGAAACTACTTTACCTGAAATAATGACTACTGAAAGAGCAGATAAAGCTTGCTCATATTTATTACAAGGTAGAGTGATTATCATTTATAATGGTTCACCTTATGCACTTATACTTCCCGTTACGCTTTTTGATTTTATATCGTCTGGGGAAGATGTTAATTTAAACTATCATTTTGCAAATTTACTAAAAATTATTAGAGGAATTGCCTTTTTTATAACTTTACTTTTGCCGGGACTTTATTTGGCAATAACAATCTATCATAGAGAACTTTTGCCTACTGAATTATTATATTCAATTGTAGCATCCCGTGTAAACGTTCCTTTTCCTATTTTAGTAGAAATTCTTATAATGGAACTTTCTTTTGAATTAATAAGAGAAGCTGGCCTTAGAGTTCCTTCTCCTCTTGGTTCAACTGTTGGTATTGTTGGTGCTCTGGTTTTAGGAGAAGCTGCAGTTTCAGCAAGTATTGTTTCTCCAATATTAATAATTATAATTGCAATTACAGCAATTTCATCATTTGCCATACCGGATTTTTCACTTGGCTTTCACTTAAGAATTGCAAGATTTGCTTATACACTTCTAGGTTCTCTTTGTGGATTCTTAGGAATTGGTGTTGGCTTATTTATACACTTAATTACACTATGTTCTCTAAAATCTTTTGGAGTGCCTTACCTTTCTCCATATATGCCTAAGACAAATATTAGAAATAATAGCTATTTACTAAAGCCTGTATGGAAAAGAGAAAAAAGGTCAGACTTTTTAAATACCAAAAGAACTACTGTTCAAGATAATATAAGTATGAAGTGGAGAGAGAAAAATTAATATTATTTTCGAAAATTATATGCTTAAAAATTATTTAAAAAAAGCAAATATTAAGAAAGGAGTTAATATTTTATGAATAATAACAAAATTGGTTTTGTAGAATCAATATCCCTTACCTTAATTGTTATTATAAGTCATATTTTACTTAACCTGCCTAATGAAATATTAGGTTCTACTGCATCTAGCGGACCACTCAATGTTATTTACATTACCGTCCTTGCTGTAATCATATTTTTAGTTTTTAATAAACTCTTTTCTTCATTTCAAGGTAAAGACATTCTAGATGTGGCAGAATTTGTTGGTGGTAGTATTCTAAAAAAAATAGTTTCAATTATTTACACATTATATTTTATCTTTACTTGCGGAATACTCTTACTAAACTTTGCTAACACATTAAAAACAATTTATTTACAAGACATGCCTACATCACTTATTTGCCTAGTATTTATACTAATTGCACTTATTGCAAATCAATTTGGCTTTAAAAATGTAAGTAGAACAAATGCCATTATATTGCCATTTATTGTTGTAGCTATTTTAATAATATTCTTTGCTTTATCAGTTCGTTTTGTACCGGAAAGGTTCTTTCCTGTTTTAGGATATGGAGTAAATAATACATTTATATTAGGCGCTACAAACATATTTGCTTTTGGTCAAATCATTCTTTTATTTTTATTGAGGTCTCATCATAAAGAGCCAAAGGATACCAAGAAAATAGGATTAACTTCAATAATATTGTCAGGATTAATACTATTTATAAGTGTTACCGCACTTATTTTAATATTTCCCTTCGCAACTGGTGGAGAAGGAATACTTTCTATATATATGATAACTAGAAGTATTCAATTCGGAACATTTTTCCAAAGAGTTGATGCATTCTTTATATTAATATGGGTATTAACATTTTTCTCATATTTATCAGTAATTTTTGCCTTTACCTTAAAAATTACTAACAAAAATTTGAAAACGCAAAATTCAAATATTCCTGCATTTTTAATTGGATTAGGAGTTTTTATTGTTACACTAATACCTCAAAATATTGCACAAATAAGATTTGCAGAAAATGTTATTTATAAATATGTATGTTTAATTATTGTATTTGGAATGAGTTTTGCCATCTTACTTTTGGGATATTTGAAGAAAAATAAAAAAGGTATGGTTACAATTCGTAGCTAAAATATTTTATAGGATTTATTGTAGCTTTTATAATTTCATTGTTAAATTTCAGTTATAAATGTATTTTGTTAGTTTTTATTTATAAATTAAAAGGAGGTTTGAATTAGTTGAAAGCGAAAAAAATATTAGTATTTATGCTTATAGTTGTTTTAATATTAATAACATTATTCGGAATGAATTCTGTAACATCTATGGATAATTTAGCATATGTAGTCGCAGTTGGTTTCGATATTAAAGATACTGGAAAATTAGAACTTAGCTTTCAGATTGCCCTTCCATCTGGAAGTGAAGGCGGTTCTTCTGGTTCAAGCTCATCCCAATCTTCTAGCTCTATTGTGACTAGTGTTGAATGTAACTCCTTTGAATCTGGAGTTAATTTAGTCAATTCCTATTTAAGTAAAGAATTGAATTTATCACATTGCAAAGCAATAGTATTTTCAGAAGAAATAGCTTCGCAAGGAATTGGAGAATACTTATACACTTTAATTAACCATGTTGAAATAAGACCAACTTGTAATGTAATAATTTCAAAATGCAATGCAAAATATTTTTTGAACAATTCTAGCCCTATGCTAGACCAGCTATCTTCTAAATATTATGAGATTGCCTCTACTTCAGAAAGAGTTACAGGATACACTTATAACATTACTTTACTAGACTTTTTCTCAGATTTTGCTGATTCTTTTACTGAATGCTTTGCTACACTTGGAAGTGTTAATGATGG
>CAMMLF010000065.1 GCA_946497585.1 uncultured Clostridium sp. | reverse complement strand
TTTTTATTATAAAATTAACACCCCACAAACAGCGAATTCTTTATTTTTTTAATAAATTGTCTGCTTTATACATTTTTTAACTATAAATACAAATTACTATTTTACATTACAATTTTATCATCAAATATCAATACTATCAATAGCAAATTTTTTGTATAAAAATTTGCTTCGAATATTGGATCATTTTTAATGCCCAATATTCGCCAGCGTGGTGTTTTGACACCCTTTTAGCTGTTTAGGAGAAAATCTCCTAATACCTTTTTAGCTCGCTGATAGAAATATTTTATTACTATTTTATAAGTTTAATCTCGAAATTTATAATAAGTAATTTTATTTTTACATATTAAAATTTGCATATAAACTACTTAAAAATTCTTCAGAATATTCTCTTTGATTTGTATAATTAGAAATAATTTTTCTATTTACTTTATTATTATTTCTAATATTATTTTTTATATTATTATCTTCCACTTTTTGATGGATAGCCTGTCCATTTTTTGATTGATACTGGTATCCATTATTTAATGGATATGGTGAATCTTTTATATAAATTTTTCTTTGAATTATTTGTTTATTTTCATTTCTAATCAACTCAACAATTACAAAATTTTTATCTCTTAAATCTGAAATCCAACTTGAAATTGTTTTAGGATTTACATCTAATTTCTCAGCTAAATATTTATTAGATGCAAAACAATATCCTTCTTTACAAGCAAGAGATGTTATCATTGCATATAGTAACTTCTCATTTGCTTTTAATTCTTTATTATATAAAATAGTTGCAGGAATTACTGAATAATCCCCAATTGATTCTTTATTTTCTTTCATATACCACTCCAATTCTAGCAGTAATATCATTTATTGTTGGATGACTAGTAAATTGTCTTATATTTTTACAATAAAAAATACAGAATACTTCAATTATCTTGAAATACTCTGCAATATAGATGATTACTGCATTTTATTAAATTTTCTTTGTGGTTGGTATATTTTTAAACCCACAGGTGTAGACTTAAATCTTCAATTTCCTGCGGGTTGGACTGAAGCAAGAGAAATTAAATTTGCACAAGGATTTAACAGACCTGCGCCAAGAGATTTTGTTGGTTTTGGTCCTCTTACAGAACCTGAGGCTTTGGCAATTTATAACTTTACTCTAAAGCATAATTTTAGACTTATTTTGGCATACCATACTCAAGGAGAAGTTATTTTCTGGAGGTATTCAAATTATTTACCTCAAGATTCAGCAGAAATCGGTAAAATATTTAGTAAAGTTAGTGGATATACTTTAAGTTCTACTCCTCCGGAGTCATCAAATGCCGGTCTTAAAGATTGGTTTATTATGCAGTTTAATAGACCCGGATATACTATTGAAGCAGGACTCGGAACTAATCCTCTCCCTATGTCTCAATTTAATAAAATTTATAATGATAATTTAGGAATATTGGTTTTAGGTAGCATAATCTAACAAAAGTTCTCTCAAAGGATCTTCAACTTTTGCATACTTTTGGATATTGTCAATAAAAGAATTTTGCATCAATTTTTCTAATAAATATCGAGCTGTTTTGGGAAGGTGTCCACAAAAATAAAAAACACAAAAAATCATTTGAAAAAGCTTTTAACTTTCATCAAATGATTTTTATTCTTTTTAAATCCATTCTCTATATTTCTTAATATAAATCTTCTTAGCAAATAGTGCCACAAAGCAATAAAGTAAAGTTACTATAAAGATTAAAGCAATAAATCTACCTGCTATTGGAACTAATCCAATCATTGCACCTAAAGGTGTAAATGGTACAATTAAACCTACTATAATTAACAATGTTGATGAAATATATACTGCTTTATGTGCATTACTTTGTACAAATGGCATTTTAGCTGTTCTTATAATGTGCATACCAATTAAATTTGAAACTATGCTATAACTAAACCAAATTGTTTGGAATGTAGCTGCATCTCTAACATTAAAGAAAAACCATAATGCAATAAATACCACTATATCAAAGGCTGAGCTAACTGGTCCCATAAATAGCATGAAATGTTTTAAACTTTTTATATCTAATTTTTTTGGTCTTTGCAAACTTTCCTTATCTACATTATCGAAAGGTAATGTCATCTGACCAAAGTCATACAATAGTCCTTCTACAAGCAATTGTATAGGTGTTTCTGGTAAAAATGGTAAGAATATACTTGCAACTATTACTGACATTACTTCTCCAAAGTTGAAACTTGTAGATAGTTTTATATATTTCATTAAGTTTACAAATGTTCTTCTTCCTTCTGTAACACCATCATGAAGTACGTTTAAATCTTTTTCAAGAAGTATTATATCTGCTGACTCTTTCGCTATGTCAACAGCAGTATCAACTGAAACTGCGACATCCGCATTTGTTAATGATGGGCTATCGTTTATTCCATCTCCCATATAGCCAACAACATTTCCTGCTTCTTTTAAAATTCTTACAATTCTTGCTTTTTGAATTGGTGATAGTTTTGCAAATATGCTATTTTTTCTAAGTAGTCTAAGTACAGCAACATCTGTTAATTTGTCTATTCTATTTCCTAGAATAACTTCTTTAGATTTAATCCCAACTTTATCACATACACATTTTGTTACTTCTGCATTATCACCTGTTAAAACTATTACTCGTACTCCTGCTCTATTAAGCTTTTTAATTGCTTCTTTAGCAGATTCTTTTGGTGGGTCTAAAAATCCTATGAAGCCTACAAGTATCATATTCTTTTCATCAGCAACTGTAAAATGATTATTTTCGTCTATTCCATTTTTACGGCATACTGCAACTACTCTTAATCCTTGTTCATTTAGTTTTGTGCACATTTTTGCAATGTTATACTTGAGTTCATTAGTTATTGCTGTAATTTGACCTTTATAATCAATCTTTGTACAAATGTTTAATATTTCTTCAACGGCTCCTTTTGTAACCATTTGCTTTTCTTTTCCATCATCAACTATAACTGATAAACGTCTACGCGAAAAGTCAAAAGGAATTTCATCTACTTTTTTATATTTTATTTTTAATTCATATAATTGATTTTCAAGGCCTTTTTTAATTACTGCTTCATCTATATTTCCTCTCAATCCTGTTTGAAAGTATGCATTTAAAAATGCATATTTTAGAGTTCTTAAGTCAGTCTCTCCGTTTACGTCTAAATATTTTTCCAAAACTATTTTATCTTCTGTTAATGTACCAGTTTTATCTGTACATAAAATATTCATAGCTCCAAAGTTTTGTATTGCATCAAGTTTTTTTACAATAGTTTTCTTTTTAGACATTCTAACTGCGCCTTTTGAAAGGCTTGAAGATAAAATGACTGGTAAAAGTAATGGTGTGATTGCAATAGCAATTGCAACAGCAAATGTAAAAGCAGTTACAATATCGTGTTTCCAAGCATTTAGAAGGAATACTAATGGAATCATTGCTAACATAAAGTGAATTAGCAATTTACTAATGTTTTCAATTCCTTTTTGAAATGCTGTTTTAGGCTTATTATTAGATATTGTATGTGCAACTTTTCCAAAATAACTAGAGTCACCAACTTTAATAACAACACATCTTGCGCTACCTGATAAAACGGTTGTTCCCATAAAACATATTGTATCTAAATCTGATATATTGTCTATTTCGTCAATTGAGATTTCAGAGTTTACCTGTTTTTGAACACTCTCTGATTCACCGGTTAGTGAAGATTGTCCAACATATAAGTCTTTTGCTTCAATTATTCTTAAATCTGCCGGAATCATACTTCCTGCAGAAAGAATAACTACATCACCAATTGTTACTTGATTAATTGGTATTTGTACTTCTTTACCATCTCTAATTACAGTGGTAGTTGTTGCGACCATCTTTTTTAAATCTTCTGCCGCTTTGTTAGAACGGTATTCTTCAATGAAATCTAATAATGTGCTGGCTGTAACCAAAATCGCTATAACGGTTATATTTGCATAGCTAGGTGTTTCTGGTAAAAATATATCTGTATAAATTAAGATACAAACAATTCCCATCAGTATACAGTTAAACGGAGAAAATAAGCTTTCAAAAAGATAATTGTACCACCTTTTAGGTTTGGCTTGTTTTACTTCATTTAACCCTATATTTTTTATTAAATTGTCTGCTTCTTTTGATGTAAGTCCATTTTCTTTGACTTTATATTTTTTTATAAATTTTTCTTTTGGTAATGTACATTCTTCGCCGTACATTTCGGCTATGTTTACCTCTTCTTTAGTGTTTTCCACAAAAATCATCTCCTAAGTTTTAAAAAGTTTTAATAACTCAATCTTACTACTGCAACTCCGTTAATTACATTGATATAACTTTCTAGTGGATATATAGGCATTTGTGTAAATTCTTCATTATTCATTATTTCAAAATTTTCGCTAAAGTCACAAATATCCCATCCAAGTCCTAGCTTATCTTGTAAAAATATTTGCCATGTCCACATATTAACGTCTGAAACGTCAAAATTAGTTAATTTAAGTAAGTCATCATTATGAATTGAAAATTTTAATTTTCCAGTAATAATTATAGGCATACCCTCTTTTATTTCATCATTTTTTCTAATATCTTCTACAATGCTATTTCCAACTGAATACATTTGCTGATTATATAAATCTGTTGCTACATAAGTTGCATTATCTGACAATATATATGTCCAAATAATTATACCACATAATAAAAATGAAATAATATTTAATATATTGTTAGAAATACTTTCTTTTAATAATTCATTTTGCTTTAATAAAATTATAATTGGCAAATATAAAGAAGATGCCATAAGTAAATTTATGCTTCTACTTTGTGCAATTAGTTCAATTGAGCAAGCAAAAATAGGATATATAAGTATTATAACTATTAAGCTTACTACTTTACTTGGTGACTTGAATAATTTTTTGCTTATTACAATTACAGCAAAATTTATAATTATTAGAACAAATAGTATTGCATAAAATATATTTCTAAACCAAGCTATGTTATTAACGACTTTGTCTGTAAAATAGAAATTATAAAAAGTAACATATGTATTTTTTATTGCACTAAATATGTTTTTTAATGTTTCAACACTTAATATAATGCTACCATTGCTATAATCACTAATTGACAAATTCAAAATTTTAGTAATTACTATTAAGCATAAATAATACAAAGCCATTCCAATAATTATTAATAAAATATTCGCAAAAAACTCTTTAAAATTTACTTTTTTATCTTCTATTATCTTTAAAATAAAAGTTATTGCAAATAGAGCTGTTATATAGCATAAATAAGCTTGATAAAATCCAAGTGTTGCTACTATACATATTATTGACAAAATTATGTTTTTCTTATTTTTAGCCTTATTTAAAAAGTAGACTGAAAGTACTGAAAACAGTAGCGCCAAGCTATACCCAAATGCAGTATATGCATACATAAATGTTAAAGATATTGTTGGGGTAACTACCATAAGAATACTAATTGCAATTTTAAGATATGTTTTTTTGATTTTTAAAGTTTCAATTAAAAAAATTGAAGCAAAACCAATTGCTATTAAAGACAAAGCTGTAGTTAGAATTGAAACCACAACCGAGCCTCTAAACATATCTGAAAATGGAATCAAAAATCTTCCTAGTGATATTTCCCAGCCTTTTGCTAGCATTGTACCATAATGCCAATATCCATCATATGCAAGTAATTCTTTTGATATAAGTTCAAAATGTACTAACAGACCCACAATAAATGTTATTAAAAGTATTCTTTTTCTATCTTTTGTAAACCAATTTGTAATTGAATTAAAAATTCGTTCAAGTGATAAGTTTTCAAGCATCTGTTTAATCCCCTTTTAGTTTTTAGAAGGTTCTTCCAAAAAACATTTTCATAAATTTAAATCCTTTTTATTTTCTAAAATCTTTATTTAGTTCTTTTTCTTCTTCTAGGTTTCTACTTTTTTCATCTACATATTCTAAGTAAATTCTATTATTAAAAGAGCCTTTTTTATCTACTTTTTTCTTCATAGCAATATTTACATCTTCCATTTTATAACCTTTTAATTTCATAATGGCATTTAAAACTTCCATTAAATCACCTAGTTCTTCAATGCTATTTTCTTCTATAAATTCGTTAGCCTCTTCTATGACTTTTTTATTAAGCTCTTTTAGATATTCATCTTCATTTAAAATTCTGTATTTGCTTTTTCTACCATTTTCACTGTCTATATTTTCCGGAATTTTATCCCTGACTAATTTGTTGTAAGTATATCTAAACCAATTATCTACTAATTTTATTTTAATTCCTACAACTCCATACTTTTTCTCGTTTTCAGAAGAATAAATTTCATACATAGCATTTGCTTTTTGTTTTGCTAATTCCTTATCTTTATATAGTTTTTCAAACAATTCTTCAAAAGATGGCTCAGTATATAAGTCTAACACATCTACAAGTATTTTTTCCTGTAAATCTGGAAGTTTTGAAAATTCTATTTTATCTCCTATTTTTACTTTTCTTCTTTTTTCATCATACAATCTAAATTCAATTGTTTTTGTTCCATTTTTTATTCTTTCAAATGGGTCATCATTTAATTTCATTTGATGAATCATACTAACCCCCTATTTTATAATCAATTTGCAGAAGCCTTTTTTACCTTTTTTCAAAATTACATCGCCTTGGAAATTTGTTTTAGCTACTTTGTAATTAACATCACTAATTTTTTCATCATTAATGCTTATTCCACCTTGAGCAACTAGTGTTCTTGCTTGTCCTTTTGATGGTGCAAAACCAGCTGAAATTATAGCATCTAATATTGTGCATCCATCTTCTACATCACAACTAGGCATATTTTCTGTATTTGTACCACTACCAAATAAACTATTTGAAGCTTCTTCTGCTTCTTTTGCAGCTTTTTCGCCGTGAACTAATTTTGTTATTTCATATGCAGCAACTTTTTTAGCTTCATTTATTTTTTCGCCTTCAACATTTGTAAGCCCATTTATTTTTTCCATAGGTAAAAATGTAAGCATACAAAGTACAGTTTTTACATCTTTATCATCAATATTTCTCCAGTATTGATAAAATTCATATGGTGATACTTTATTTTCATCTAGCCATAATGCACCTTTTTCCGTTTTACCCATTTTCTTTCCTTCTTTTGTAGTAAGAAGTTTGAATGTTAAGGCAAAAGCATCATCATGACCTAGTTTTCTAATTAAGTTTGCTCCACCTATTATGTTAGACCATTGGTCATTTCCGCCTATTTCGAGCTTGCAACCATATTCTTGATATAAATGTAAAAAGTCATAAGATTGCATAAGCATATAACTCATTTCAAAGAATGTTAAGCCTGTTTCTAATCTGTTTTTGTAACATTCTGCTGCTAGCATTTTGTTTACTGAGAATAATGAGCCTATTTCTCTCATAAAGTCTACAAATTTTAAGTCTAGTAGCCAATCTGCATTATTAACAATGATGGCTCCATTTTCGCCTTCAAAACTTAAGAATTTGCTTATTTGCTTTTTGATGCATTCAACATTGTGGTTAATTTCTTCTCTTGTCATCATTCTTCTCATATCTGTTTTACCTGATGGGTCACCAATTGTTGCAGTTCCTCCACCTACAAGGATTATAGGTTTATGTCCTGATTTTTGCATATATGATGATACCATTAAAGATACGAAATGGCCAACGTGCAAACTATCTGCTGTTGGGTCTATACCAATGTAAAATGGTATTTTTTCTTTTTCTAATAATTTGACTAAATTTTCTTTATCAATAGTTTGTTCAACATATCCTCTTTCTTCTAAAATATCAAAAACATTTCTTTCTTGCATCGATTTAATTCCTTTCTCTAACTTTATATTTTAAAAAGCATATAAAATCTTTTGTTATTATTTATAGTTATTTTTAGCCCTATATATTGGAGCTTCCGCATTTAGCTAATTGCCTTATTTTCAAAAAGTTTGAACTCTTTGTATATTCCATTTTCTAAATAGTTTTTGTTTGTTTCTACATCATTTCTAATTAATGTAGCACTTATTGGCACTTGTTTTACTACTCTTCTATCTTCTACTCCCAAATCTCTTGCAACATATTTTCCATACTCTTCACTTGAATAAAATCTAGTTACTGGTATATCTTTGAAAACATCTTTTAAATAATCTGTTTGAATTTTTATTGATTTTTCATCCATACCATATTGTTTTGGTGGATTTTTTCCAAGTATTATATGAGCTTTAGGGAAAAGTTCTTTTAGCCATTTAGCTCTTGTTTCAAGTGGAATATTTGTTACATTTGTATCATTTATTAGAATGTAGAATTCGTCGTTTTCAGCTATGCCTTTTTTTATTAGTTCTTCATGCCCTTTGTGTAAAGGTGCAAATTTTCCAATGGTGAAACCAATATTCATAAATTTAACCTCTTTATTGTAACTCGTTTTTCTTTTCTGTATTTTGCAACTCAAATCTAAACTTTTGCTTTACATTTGGATATTTATTTTTGTCTACTTCTGACAAAAACATATCTAATGGTCTTATATATAATTCACCATTACCATATAGTTGTCTATATA
>CAMMLF010000064.1 GCA_946497585.1 uncultured Clostridium sp. | reverse complement strand
GACTGAGCTATGTAGGCAAATATATCTAAACTGCATACATAGCAGTTTAGGCTTTTTATTGAATGGGAAAACTTAAATTTTTCCTATCATTTTTGAGCATCAAGAACTTGATTTAAGAAATCATTTCATTTCCCAAATTTTTTATAGTTTTCTTTCTAATTCTTTGAATTGCATTATCTATTGATTTTACTGGTGAATTAAGTTCTTCTGCAATTTGTATGTATGATTGGCCTTCAATAAATTTTGAAAGCACTTGCTTTTCAAAGTCACTTAGTGACTCTGAAATCGTCTTTTCAATTGTTTTATAATATTCGTTTTTTGTCACTGTATCAAGTGGGTCTTCAACTGGATTTGCATCTAATACTTCTATTAATTGCCCTTCTTCCTCTCCATCTTCATTCTCATAGCTTGATGAATTTAAAGACAAATACGAATTAAGAGGCATATGTTTTTGCCTATTTGAACCCTTTATAGCAGTAATCACTTGTCTTTCAACACAAAGGTTAGCAAAAGTTTTAAATGAGTTTTGCTTTTCTTGGTCAAAGTCTCTAATGGCCTTATAAAGCCCGATAAGACCTTCCTGAATAATATCTTCTTTTTCTGCACCATTTAAGTAATATTTGCTTACTTTCATGTTCACAACATCTTTGTATTTGTTAATTAAGAACTCCAAAGCCTCTTTGTTATTGGCTTTTGCCCTTTTAACAATTTCTTCATCTGTCATGTTCTCAAATATTTCTTTTGAAAAGAAAACGTTGCCTTTTGTCATTCTAAATGTATACCTCCAATGTTTTACCTTTGTATTATATTGATAAAATGGCTCAATGTCAATAATTTTAAAAAAATTCTCAAAAATTTCTTGTATTCGTAGTTACAATTTATATTCTATTATTTTTGATTTTGTGCAAAATAGTGTGTTCATTATTCTTGATTTTGTGTGTATTTTAGCTTTTGTTATTTTTGATTTTGTGTAAATAAATGTTGCATTCAGCATTACTTTATGATAAAATTATTTTTAGAGAGGAGTTTAAGTGTATGAAAAGAAAAATTTATAACGACATTTTAAACTGGAAAAATCAAAGCAATGGCAAAACTGCTTTACTAATCGAAGGTGCTAGACGTGTAGGCAAAAGTTACATTGTTGAAAAATTTGCTAAAGAAAATTACAAATCATATATATTAATTGATTTTTCAAAGGTTCCTAAGGAAATATCAGAATTATTTGATAACTATTTAGATAATTTGAATTATTTATTTACTTACTTATCAGAATATTATGGAGTAAAATTGTATGAAAGAAACTCTTTATTTATTTTTGATGAGATACAATTTTGTCCAAGAGCTAGAGGTGCAATAAAACATCTCGTTGCTGATGGCAGATATGATTATATAGAAACCGGTTCTTTAATATCCATTAAGAAAAATGTTAAAGATATTTTAATTCCATCTGAAGAGGAAATATTGAAAATGAATCCAATGGATTTCGAGGAATTTTTATGGGCTATGGGAAATGATACTTTAATGAACTTTATAAAAGATTGCTATTCTACACAAAAAGAACTAGGTCCGCCTCTTCACCGTAAGGCAATGGACTATTTTAAAGAATATTTAATAATTGGTGGAATGCCTCAGGCTGTTTTAGAATATAGAGAAACAAGAGATTTTGAGAAAACAGACAAAATAAAAAGAAATATTTTAAATTTATATCGCGAAGATATTAGAAAACATGCAGATGAATTAAATTTAAAGGTAGAACAAATTTTTGACACTATCCCATCTCAGTTGCAAAAACATGAGAAAAAGTTCAATATATCTACTTTAGATGCAAATGCTAGATACAGAAATTATGAAGGTGCGTTTTATTGGTTAACAGATGCGGGCCTAATAAATATTGCCTACAATACAACAGAGCCAAATATAGGCCTTGGACAAAGAATTGATAATAACAGTTTAAAATGTTATATGTTTGATACTGGTTTACTTCTTTCTATGACTTTTAATGAAAAAAATATTATAAGTGAAGAAGTTTATAAAAAAATATTATTTGATAAATTATCTTTTAATGAAGGTATGATTTTAGAAAATATGGTATCTCAAATGCTTGTTAGCAGAGGAAGAAAATTGTACTTCTTCTCTAGAAATAGTAGAGAAGACTCTACTGAAACAATGGAAATAGATTTTCTAATACTAAATAATAAAATAACCTCAAAACATAATATTATTCCAATAGAAGTAAAGTCTGGAGATAGATACACATTTTCTTCTATTTCAAAATTTGTAACAAAATACAATGATTATTTGGGTAATCCGATAATTATCCATACAAAAGATTTAAAAATTCAAGATAATATTTTATACTTACCTGTATATATGACTGGATTACTTTAAAACCAAAATTGATACAATTAAAGGTTGTAGCATTTGTAAATAAAAGTTAATATTTTAATGAAAGGACTGATTACATGGCATTCGACGGAATAGTTTTAAAAAAAGTTGTAGATGAATTACAAGTTTTAAAAAATGGTAAAGTTAATAGAATATATGAGCCAAATAAAAATGAGCTTTTAATAAGTATCTATGCAAATGGCAGTACTTACGCTCTAAATATAGATATAAGTGCAAACAATTACAGGTTAAATTTAACAACAAACGAAAAGCCTAATCCTTTTGTTGCACCTAATTTTTGTATGCTTCTAAGAAAATATTTAATAAACTCAAGAATTAACAAAATTTATACAAATGGCTTAGAAAGAATTTGCTTTATTGAATTTGAATGTTTTAATGAAATGAATGATAAAATTTATAGAACTTTAGCTATTGAGCTTATGGGAAAATACAGTAATGTCATTCTTGTTAATTCTGAAAATACTATAATTGATGCTTTAAAAAGGTTTGACAGTGAATCTGAAATAATAACTGCATCAAATAGCAATTCTAAAGTTTTAAACATACAGGGCTCTAATACTCAAACTTCAAATGAAAAGAATATAACCAATACTAATTCATCAAATATTAGAAGAAACATTATGCCCGGTCGTAAATATGTTTTTCCTAATTCAGATAAGCAAGACTTTTTAAGTTTTACTGAAAAAGATTTTGTGGACTATTGTATGAAGTCAGATTATCATACTTTAGAGGCTTTACTTACCTCTTCATTTACTGGAATAAGCAAATTATTCATTCAAAGCTGTTTAGAAGAGCTAAAAATATCTAATACCGTTTCTGAAAATAGTTTAAAAGACATTTACAAATATATAAATGATATTTTAAATGGAAGTAGCATTTGCAAAAATTATAAAAATAATTATACTATTTTTAAAGACAATGCAGAAAATAATACTCATATAAATTCAAAAGCCGAAATGCGTTTAAGTAATTCAAGCGACAATAATGTTAATATGAATAATAACGCAAATGCTAACCTACAAATAAACTTCTTTTTAGATGATTTTTATTTTAATAAAGCTCAAGAGGATATTTTCAAAAATTACAGAAATAATCTTCTTAAAATAATTAACGGAACTCTAGATAAGCTTACAAGAAAACTAGATAATATCAATTCAAAAATAGAAGCATGTCAAAACATGGAGAAATACAAGTTTTATGGAGAATTGCTTATTGCAAATATTTATAGAATTGATACATTAAAAACATCAGATGACTTTGTGGAATTAGAAAACTACTATGATAACAATAATTTAGTTAAAATTCCTATAAATAATGAACTTTCTACTTCTCAAAATGCTGAAAATTACTTTAAAAAATACAATAAGCAAAAGAATACATTAGAAATAGTAAATGCTCAAAAAAAGGATTCTGAGAAAGAATTAGATTATTTAGAAAGCCTAATCTATGAATTAGACAATGCTAATGATTTAGATTCTGTGAATGAAATATATAATGAAATTTCAGAAAATATATTATTTAATGATAACACTAATTTAAAATCAAATGGTAAAATGCAAAATAAAGAAGTAAAAAAAGAAACTTCTAGTATAGATAATTATATGAGGATGAATATTGATGGTTACACAGTTTTAATTGGTAAAAATAACAGGCAAAATGATTATCTAACCATGAAAGTGGCTAATGACAATGATTACTGGTTTCATACTAAAGATATTCATGGTAGCCATGTAATTTTACGCTGTAATGGAGATATGCCTAAAATGGAAACAATAATAAAATGTGCCAAAATTGCAGCTTATTATAGTAAAGCCAAATTTTCTTCAAATGTACCAGTTGACTATACTTTAGTTAAATATGTAAAAAAGCCAAATGGCGCAGTTCCAGGATATGTAATATATACAAATCAAAAAACTGTTAATGTAGAACCAACATCAGGAATCGACTTTTAAATTTTACATTGGGGACGGTCCTTTTCGTAAAATATATATACTAAAAACCAGCAATATACTTCTTTCCATTTTAGTGAAATGGAGTGGCTTTTGAAAAAATTTTACGAAAAGGACCGTCCCCAATGTAAAATTACTCTTCAGGCGGATGCAAGAAATTATTTATATCTTCATCTTTTCTAAGTTCGTCAGTCAAAAACATTTCTGCTCTTTTATCCTGTTTTATTGCAGCCATTCCAATGTCTTTATCTCCTCTAAGCCTTTTGCTTGCATATTTTAGTATTAAGCCTTTATTAGTTACAGCTGCTAAAACAACATCTTTGTCATCTCTTAGTTCTTTACTTGCATAATATAAAAGTTGTCCATCTTGAGCAACTGCTTTTAAAACTAAATCTTTATCTTCAAATAACTTACTTGATGCATATGCTAAAACCCAACTTGCTTTATCTTTTAATGCTTGAAGCATAAATTCTTTATTGTCAGAATTTGCTTCAGCATCTTCTATTTGATACTCTTTCTCTTCCTCTTCTTCCATTATCTCATCTTCTTTCTTTTCCTTTGAATTTTAAAAAGTTTCTCAAATTCTTAATTCTAGTTTATTTTCAAGAATATGTTGACGTATGTCAAAAAGGAGCGTCCCTAATTGACACAAGGAGCGTCCCTATTGACACAATTATTCTCCTTTATTTAATCATTTGCTCAAATTCTTCCTCACTAATTACTGTAACTCCAAGTTTTTGAGCCTTATCTAATTTGCTTCCTGCATCTTCTCCTGCTAGCACATAATCTGTTTTCTTTGATACACTTGATGAAGTTTTTCCACCCATTTTTTCTATTATATCACTAGCTTCTACCCTTGAATATTTTGAAAGCGAGCCTGTAAGCACAAAAGTTTTTCCATCAAATCTATTGTCTATTTGCTCTTCTAAATGTTTTGTATTAACTCCTGCCTTTACTAATCTGTCTATCAAGTCAATTGTCTGCTTTTCTTTAAAGAAGCTACATATGCTTTCCGCAATTACTTCTCCTATATCGTCCTTTGTAGTCAAGTCAAAAGCGGTTGCATTCATCAAATTTTCTAGTGTTCCATATTTTTTTGCTAAAACTTTTGCTAATTTCTTTCCTACATGTCTAATTCCAAAAGCAGAAATCAAATTTTCTAAATCTCTATTTTTGCTTTCGTTTATTGCATTTATTAAGTTCTCGGCAAATTTTTTGCCATTTTTCTTTAAAGATGCTACATCTTCTACTGTTAGGCTATATATATCTGCAATATCTTTTATAAGTTTTTTATCTAGTAATTGCTCAACTATTTTATATCCAAGGCCTGCTATATCCATTCCATCATTTGAAGCAAAATGTACAATATTCCTTAATGCCTTTGCACTACATTCTATTCCTGTACATCTAATTGCCGCTTCGCCCGGCTCTCTTACTGCTGGCGCACCACAGACTGGACATACTTTTGGCATCTCAAACTCTTTTTCTTCACCTGTTCTTTTATCTTTTAATACATCGACTACTTCTGGTATTACATCGCCCTGTTTTTGTATAACAACATGGTCGCCTATCATAAGTCCTTTTTCTTTTATAAAGTCTTCATTGTGAAGAGTTGTTTTAGATATTGTTGAACCAGCAACTTTTACAGGTTCTAAAACTGCCATTGGAGTAATTACACCTGTTCTTCCAACTTGGCAAATTATATCCTTTAAAATTGTTTCTTTTTTCTCTGGTGGATATTTATATGCTATTGCCCATTTTGGCACTTTAAATGTTGTTCCTAATTCTTCTCTAAACTTTAAGTTATCTACTTTTACAACTGCTCCATCTATTCCAAATGTAAGCTCTTCTCTTCTATCTCCAATTTCTTTTATTGCTTTAACTGCTTCATCTATGTTATGACAAAGCTTTCTAAAAGGTACTACATTGAATCCTAAATCAGCCAAAAAATTTAGTTCTTCCCAATGTGAATTAAAAGTAGTTCCATTAAATTTCTGTACATTAAATATGTATATATCTAGTGGTCTTTCTGCTGTTATTTTGCTATTCAATTGTCTTAAAGAACCAGCAGCTGCATTTCTAGCATTTGCGAAAAGAGTTTGTCCTAATACTTCTCTTTCTTCATTTAGAGCTTCGAATTCTTTTTTACCAATAAAGATTTCTCCTCTAACAGTAATATCTAATGGCTCTTTTAATTTATGAGGTATTGATTTTATTGTTTTAACATTTGGTGTTACATCTTCTCCAACTAATCCATCACCTCTTGTAGCACCTTGCACTAAAACACCTTTTTCATATTTAAGAGCACAAGATAAACCATCTATTTTTGTTTCAACACAATAGTTGGTTTCCTCACCATATTCTTCTGCTTTTTCTTTTATTCTTTTATCAAAATCATATAATTCTTCAAAAGAAAATATATCTTGCAAACTTTGAAGAGGAACCTCATGTGTTACTTTTGCAAAATCTTCTTTTACATGACCCCCAACCTTTTGTGTTGGTGAATCAGGAGTTATAAGTTCTGGATGCTCCTTTTCTAACCCTTTTAATTCATTCATTAACATATCATATTCATAATCAGATATTTCCGGTTTATCTTCATCATAGTATTTTTTTGAATGATAATTTATCGTTTTACGTAATTCTTCAATTCTTTCTTTTGCTTCCATTTTGAATTCCTCTCTTTTACTTTGCTAAAATTAATTTCAAGCTTTTAAATAACTTAAGAATTTATTTAATTTTTATAATAAGCTTCAATATACATTCTGGAGCTTTCTAAATTATTTTAAAGATTTTTTAGCATCTTTAAACAATTCTTTTGAGCCTTTTAAATAATCATATCCTGAGAAAATTGTTGCGACTAGGCAAATAATCATTAAAATTGTAGAAACCAAATTTAATGCAAATGCTCCTCCACTCAAATTTCCAGTAAATATAGCTCCAAAGCCATTTACATCTACAAATGCCAATATTATTGCTAGCATTTGAGTAACTGTCTTCAATTTTCCCCATACGCTTGCTGCTATTACTTTACCATTTTGTTCTACTGCTATAAGTCTATATCCTGAAACAGCAAACTCTCTTGTTATGATTATAATAGGAATCCAAGCAGGTAGTTTTCCTGCTCCTACTAATATAAGCATTGCAGAAACCACTAAAATTTTATCTGCTATTGGGTCTAAAAATTTTCCAAAGTTTGTGATTTCATTATTTTTTCTTGCTAAGTAACCATCTAACTTATCAGTAAGAGATGCTATTATAAATATAATATCCATTATTATAAAATTCAAAGGCACTCCTAGAACATCTACTGGTATATTTATTAGTGAAAATATAACCATTATTGGTACTAATATTACTCTAAATATAGTTAATTTATTAGGTGTATTCATTAAGCTACATTCCTTGCATATGTATTTAGGTTTTTAAGAGGATACCTATAAACCTGCTTTTTAGGAAGCTATATAAAAATTATATTGCTTTCCTAATTATACATCAATTTTAAATTATTCTGCTGTATTATTAACAGTTTCATTTACTACTTCATTTTGCATTTCTGTTTCATTTGCAACTGCATTAGTTTCTTGTGCACTTACAGCATTTTCTAATTGATCAATTAAGCCTGTTAATGTTTGCATATCTTCGCCGAATAATCTCCAATCATTATTGCTACTAGAGTTTTTAACATTTCCATTTGCTTTGATTATCTCATTTATTAAGTCATCAATATTATCTGGATTTGTAATTTCTATATTACCTGCTGATTGTGATAACAAGTTTGTTAATGCTTCATCTAATGTATTTCCAATAGCTATTTTGTTACCTGAAGCAACTACAACTCTTCTTAAAGTAGGCTTTTGCTCTGTTGTTTCATTTAATAATTGTTGATAAACTGGTTCTACATATAAAATAGTATTGTTTATTGGAACTGCTATTAAATTTCTTGTAATTCTTGTTCCACTTACAGAAAGACTAGCTATATCAGTTGAAATTGTTCCATCTTGATTTATTTGTGTTTCAACCTGCATTGGTCCTAGTACATTGCTATCAGATGGGAATTCATATAATGTAAGTTTTGCCTCTCCATTTTCATATGTTCCTACCATATATGAAATCATATTTTGTTTTCCATATGGAGTAAATGGTATTACTAATCCTAAAGTTTCTTCATCAGTTCCAGCTGGTTTTACCATTGTATAGTAGCTTTCCACTTGTGTTGTTCTTCCACTATTATTAGTTTCTGCAATTTGCCATATATCGTTTGCTCTATATAATACTTCTGGTTGAATATTATGATATTTTTCTATTACTTCTG
>CAMMLF010000063.1 GCA_946497585.1 uncultured Clostridium sp. | reverse complement strand
GCAATGCCCTCGTAACGCATAGGTCACAGGTTCGAATCCTGCTTCCAGCACCATTGACGAATCTGTTCGAACTATTCGAACTTTGATATATAGAATCAATCGAAAGATTGGTTTTTTTCTATTTTTGGAAAGAAATCGTAGTCAGAAAGGTTGGTGTTTATGATTAATGTAATCAAACAAGAAATTGATATGAAGGAGTCTTTAAGAAAACGATTAGAGATAATATGTGATTTTTGTAATACTACTCCAACTATTATAAATGGTAGTATTCGTAAGATTGATAAGACTAATTTAAACTATATCGAACCACATAGAATTATTATCAATAATGTAATGTTTCTTGCTTTTAATTATTCAAATGAAATCTATATCAATAATTTAAGTAAGAAGATTAAAATTTCAGAATTAGAAAACTACATAAAAACTATGAATTAATACTTATTCCCTACAAATGGGTAATAGACAAAATAAGAAAAATGTTGTATTATGTAATTGATTTACAAAGACTTATTTTGAGAAGTAAAAGTATTAGTTTGTAGTACCTTTACTTCTCTTTTTTTTTGAAAAACTAAGAAAAGGGAGATGATAATTGATGTATGATGATGTAAAAAAGATAGCGGGACTCTATATTAGAGTTAGCACAGAAGATCAGGCCAGAGAGGGTTTCAGTTTACCAGAGCAAGAAAAGCGCTTAAGGGCTATGTGTGAGTTCAAAGGTTATGAAGTATATAAAGTGTATGAAGATGCTGGAATAAGTGCTAAAACAGGTAATAAACGCCCTGCATTTGATGAATTATTACAAGATATAAAAGATAAGAAATGTAATACGATTGTTGTATTAAAATTGGATAGACTAACTCGTTCAGTGGCAGATTGGGAGAAAATATTAACATTCCTAGAAGAAAATGATGCTTTTTTAGATTGTGCTAATGATGATATAAATACTACTAATGCTAATGGTAAAATGATTTCAAGAATACTTACTTCAGTTAGTCAACAAGAGATAGAAAGAACTTCCGAGAGAACTAAGATAGGTTTAGCAGGTGCAATAAAAGTTGGACACATTCCCCACCAAAGTCCATTAGGTTATAAAAGAGAAAATAAAACTCTAGTACCAGATTTAACTACTAAAGATGTAGTTGTTAGAATATTTGAAATGTATCATAGTGGCTTATCTTATAAGAAAATAAGTAATATCTTAAATGATGAAAAAGTGCTAGATAAAACAAATTGGCGTGATTCTACTATTGTTGGTATTTTACAAAATGAGATTTATAAAGGTGATTTCGTTCACGGAAAGAAAACTAAGAAGCCTACTTATTATGAGAATGTAGTTGAGCCAATAATCAGTAAAGAACTATGGGAAGAATGTCAAGTACAAAAAAAGAAAAATTCTAGGAGTTATCAAAGAACACTTACTTATCTATTCTTACAAAAACTAAAATGTCCGAAATGTGGGAGAATCTTAGGTGGTAAAGCAACAACTAAAAAGAATGGAAACTCCTATTTCTATTATTATTGTAATGATTGTAAATTAACAATCAAAGAAAATGTGATTGAAGATTATATTAGTGAGTTTATTGATAACATTGTGGAATATGATTCAGTTGTTAATCAATTCTTCTTACCTATGATTAAACAAAAGATAAAAAATCCAAAAGAAGATATTGAAAAAGAAATAAAAAAGCAAAAAGATAAATTTGCTAGAATTAGAGAGGCTTATGTAAATGAAGTATTTACTCTTAAAGAATATGATTTAGAACGAAAAAAGGTAGAAAATACTATTGAGGATTTAGAAACAAAACTAAACGAATCAGAAGTATATGATGAATTAAAATTTACTCCAGAAGATATTCTTGTTAAAAGGGATATTGACTTTATAAACTCTGTTAAATATCCAGAGAAATACAAAGAATATAACAAATCATGGAAAGATTTCACTAGAGAAGAAAAAGCAAATCTAATTATGAATTATATTGAAGATATTACTTTAAAAGAAACTTACAATAAAAAATGTGATGTAGAATTTATTAAATTTAGAGAAAGTATAGTAAATCCTTGTAATGATTTATATTTCAATGGTTATTTAGCTAGAAAAGATTATGCAATCTTCGGTAATGTTATGGGAACTTTAAGATTTAGTGAGTACCGAAATGATGATGAAGTGTGGCAACACATTTTAAGATTAAGAGAGTTTTATGATGTAGGATTTTATCAAGCAACTTATAATACAGAAACATCAATGTTCTATTTTAATATTGATGAAGATAGTCAAGCAATCGTTAGAGTGTTTCCAATGGAAAATTATAGAGAGATTGATCCAGATATGAAGATGAAAGAATACGATTTAGGAGTTCTTTATATTAACAAGGATAGTGGAACAATTTTAGAAGATGAAGAAGCAGTATTCAAGTATATTCCAGATAAAACAGATGGAATACTTACTAGAGAAGTAAAACCTACTATTGTGAAACCTGCTAATGCTATAGGATTAGCAGAATGTACTACCTATGAAGAAGAAATTTCCGAAGAAGTTGTTTCTTCCTAATCTTTATGTAATTTTGTTTTATTACGAAGTTTTAAAACAATATGGAATAAAGTAAAACGGATTCTAAGGTGTCCTTAGCCCACGAGGTTATTTTGATGTTTGCGTCAAAATACCTAGGGGGTTAAATATTTTGTCAAAGCCAAAAAATAGCCTAAAAAAACATTAAAACAACTATAAAAAATATAAAAATAAAGGAGCGTGATGATTATACAATTAGCATATTCATTTCATTTAGGCAGTGATAAGAATAAGAAAAATAGTTCTAGAAATAGTGCAAAATCTAATGTTAGTGGTACAACATCCAAGAGTAATAATGCAATACAAAATTCAGCAGGACTTGCTAAGTGTGATAACCATAATTACAGAAAATATGATGACAGAGAATATGATATTGAGATTATTAGAGGTAGTTTTTCTCTTGTAGATGATGTAAAAAAAATATACAAAGATGAGTTTGATGAGGCAAAGGAAGAATACAACGCAAAACAAACAAGAGAAAACAGAAAAATAAAAGACTACTTCACTCATGTTAGTAATAATTCTAAAAGTGATCTTGCTTGTGAGATTATTATAGAACTTGGAGATAAGAAGTATTGGGATACGAAGGACATAAGGTTTAAAAAACGAATGACAAATGTATTTAAACAGCAAGTTATTGATTTAGAAACTATATTACCTACTTTCAAAATAGCGAGTGCTATTATTCATTATGATGAAACATCTCCACATCTTCATATTGTAGGTGTTCCTATTAAAATAGGTGGTAAAAATGGTATGAAAAAACAAGTTGGTAAATCTGATGTGTTTACGAAGGAATCACTTCGTAAACTTCAAGATAAAATGAGAATACTTTGTATTGAATCATTCAATAAAGAATACAATCTTACTAACTCGTTAAAAGGCAAGAAAAAAGGAAGAAATCGTGATTATCATATAACCGAAATGGATGACTATATGGAAATGAAAGAACAACTAGAAAAAAAACAAGAAAGACTAGAAAAAGCCAATAAGAAATCATTAAACTTGGATAATCATACAAAGGAAGTAAAAGAGATTATAACTGATTTGAAAACAACCTTAAGTTCAAAAGAAAAATATGTTCTAAAACAAGAAGATAAAGACAAATTAGTATCTTATATTGATTCAGTTAGTAAAACAAATGAAGAATATAAGAGAATCCAAACTTTATCTGTAACTCTTAATAATGTAGATACTGAAATTGAGGAAAATCGTGATAAAATCAAAACACTTACTGAAAACAATGAAGCACTTACTTTAAGAGTAGAAAATCTTACTCAAAATATTAAAAGTAAAGATAAAGAAATCGAAGAATTAAAAGAAGAAAATCATTCATTAAAGAACACTTTAGAATTTTGGAAAGATAAATTTTTACGAGTAATGTCTTTAATTAAAGATAAGTTATTCGGTAAAGAAAAAGAACGAGAAAAATATTTTGATGTATCAAAAGACTTATATAAAAAAGGTATTATTAAAGAGGATACTTTTGAAGAATTAAAAGAAACTTATAAATTCAGTAAAGAACATGGTGATAAAGGAAAGGATGATTTTGAGATAGAAATGTAATAATTTTAAGTTAAAGTAGTTAAAAAAGGATTAAAATATGTTAAAATATAAAAACAAGGAGGGTTTTCTATGTATCAAGATAGAATCGAATATTTAAAAAGAGCAATAAAAAGGACTTATAAAAGATATACAGGAGAAAGAACTGATGGAAAAGCAACGTTATTAGATGTAGCAAAATTTTTCAATATTCCAATAGATGAATCAAGATTAGAAGATTATGTTGTCAAAAAAATAGACTATACTACTCCATCAATAGAAATAATAGATGAAAAAAATGATATTTCTTATACTAGCCTTTATACTGGTGATGCAGACTTATTAAATTTTAGTGGAGCAATGCAATTCAATAGTGTTATTTCAACTAGCCCGTTAAGAAAAGAAGAAATTCTTTACTATATTGGAAGTGAATCTCCTATTATTACTAAAATGACTTTTACAGATGGAGAGTATGATTTAGTTTTTGAACGTGAAATGGCAAATTCAGTTGGTATTTTTGTTAATGCTGTAGTTAGAATGGCAGTAAGATACTTACAAAATGTAGTTTATGATGGAAGAAACGTTAAACAATCATTATTTAATAGAATTTATAAAAATAGTTATAGAAACGAAGTATATGATGGAGCATTTGAACAAACATATACTTATGGCCCACATCGTTATATTAAATGGGATGACACCCAAGACAAGTATTCCTATATAAGAAATAATAATGTTATTTATGGAATTAATGAATTGGAGCAAAAAGGTCTTTGTAATTATTTGCGTGGCATTTGTTTTGAAAGCACTAATATTCCTGCGAGTGATTATTTTCCTCTAAATATGTATGCAAAAGATTATCCATTATTAAGCGAAGCTAGTGTTAATTCTGCTATGATGTTTAGATTCGGAACTGAAGATGGTATTCATCATTCATTACAAGTATATAAAGGTAAAGACGCAATAAGTATAATGTACCATTCTGAAAAACATCATTATGAGGGAAATTATTATGAAGAAACTATGGCTAATGAAAAATATGGTTTACCAAATTTATCTGATGGAACTATATCAAGTGGAGAAATTCAAAATGTTTTATCTTCTCTACAAGCAAGATTAAGAGATAATGCAGTTTTAGATATCATTTCAAATGAATTAAATACTTTTGGTACAAAAATTGATATTAGAAAAGGAATAATTCAAGAAGAACTTGACCCAGTATCTCCAAAGCTATTTATGGATAAACCATTTGATGAAATATGCGCTTTAGTTAGTGCAAATAAAGATGATTATTTTAGATTGATTAGAGAACAATTTGAAATAGCTGCAAATATTAATGGAACTCCAGAAAAAGGTCAATCAAAAGTTTTGAAGCCAAATAATACACAAAAGTAGCGAAAATGAATTGCTAATTTTTTCTGTTTCTGATAAAATATTAGTAGTGATTGATTCTTATATCAATCGTTATGGTAAAAGTTGTAGATAACTACGACAATGGCACCAGATTGATAGGAAACTCGAACTTTTTATTCGAGAGTAATAAATATTAACTAGAAGTACCGTCTAGTTTTTTTGTTATTTGAGAATGGAAGTGATGAGTATGGATGTTGTTAAGGAATTAGAGTTTGATAAGGAAGTCTTAAAAAGAATTGAAATGATATGTAAATTTGCTTGTGTTAAGCCTATTATTACAAAAGGAAGTATTATTAATATTAAAGGAACTAACATTGCTTATGTAAGTCCACATATTATAACAGTGAGAGGGAATAATTATTTAATATTCAATGGAAGTGATACTTTATTTGTAAATAATTATTCTAAGAGTATTAAATTAAAGGATTTAGAAGCTCATATTAAAACAAATTAATTGTTTTAAAACTAGGCGTGCAAAAAGGAAGTACAATACTTGAGGTTAAAAGTATGGTCTTTTTGTACTTTTAATCTCTCTAAAAAAAGAAAAGGAGAGATGAAAGAATGAACGAAGAAAAAAAGATTGCAGGGATTTACATTAGAGTGAGTACACTCGATCAAGCTCGTGAAGGATTTAGTTTAGGACAACAAGAAGAACAATTAAAAGCATTCTGTGAGCGAAAAGGATATGAGATTTACAAAGTATATGCTGATGAAGGAATCAGTGCTAAAAACGATAAAAGACCAGCATATAGAGAAATGTTAAAAGATGTGAAAAACGGTACAATTAATGTTATTGTAGCTTTTAAAATGGATAGACTTACTCGTAGTGTCTTTGATGTAGAAAAACTAATGGCAGTAGTTGATAATGCAGGATGTGATATAGATTGTTTAAATGATTCATCAAATACTACTACTTCTACTGGAAGATTAACTTTAAGAATTATGACAAGGGTATCCCAAAATGAAATAGAAAAATGTTCAGAAAGAACGAAATTTGGTATGGTTGGTGCTATTCAAGCAGGACACATTCCCAATCATACACCATTAGGTTTTAAGAGAGATAAAAAGAAATTAGTACCAGATCCACTTACTAAGGATTTAGTAGTTAGAATGTATAATTTATATTTAGAGGGTAAAAGCTATCAAGCAATAGCTAATATCTACAATAAAGAAGAAATTCTAGGTAAAACAAATTGGAAAGACTCTACTATTGGTAAGATAATGACTAATGAACTTTATAAAGGCGATTACTTGCATGGTAAAAAAACAAAGAATCCTACTTATTATGAAAATGTTGTTGAACCTATTGTATCTAAAGAAAAATGGGATAATTGCCAATATCAAAAGAAAAGAAATGCTAGACACTATGAAAGAACAGCCACTTATCTATTTACTAATAAATTAAAGTGTTCTATTTGTGGGCATTTTCTAGGTGGCTGTGCTACTACAAAGCCTAATGGAAAGAAATATTATTACTATAAATGCAAAAAATGTAAAAATAACTACAAGGAAGAAGAAATCAAAAATAGATTATTAATTCAGCTATATGAATTGATTCAAAAAGATAATTTAATTAATAAATATTATACTCCATTTATTAAATCTAAATTAGATAATAATACCGAAGAATTTACTAAAAAGATTAAAGAATTAGAAAAACAAAAAGATAGAATTAAAAGTGCTTATATGCAAGGCATTGTTAAAATGGATGAGTTTAGTAATGAATTAAAATCTATTGAGTTTAATATTGGGAAATTAGAAATGAAAATCAAAGAACAAAAACAAGTTGAAAATTTTAATTTCACTACTAATGATTTATTAGTTTTAGAAGATACTAAGAAAATTGATAAGCTTATCTACCCTGATAAATTAATAGAAAATATCTTAAGTCTAACAAATTCTCCAAGAGAAGAAATGAAAAGAATTATTGCAATTTATATTGATAATATTGAGGTTAATAAAGTTGGAGAGCAAACAAAACTTAAATATATTGAGTATAGAAAGAGCTTTTTAGCTGATTTAGTTAATTTTCATAATGAATATGGTGTTCCTTGTAATTGGAGTATCTTTGAAGATTCTAGTGGCTCTAAAATAGCTATGAACCGTGAAGGTAAAACAAGTAAAGAAGCACAAGAATATTTTGATAAACTTCAAGATACGATTAAAAATGATAAGTTAAAACTAAATTATTATGAAATTGAAGCAGATGAACAACTAGAAGATGTCGGTTTTATTCCTAATGGAGATTATGAGAAAGTATTAAGACTAATCGTTTTATCTGATAGTAAAAGATATAATGATAAAACCTTAAGATTAGGTGTTATTACATTAGATATGGAAAGTGCAGTCCTAAGTCGTATTGGTAAGACAAAGGAGGCTTCTAATGAGTTGTGCCATATTTAGATGTAAAGGCATTAATACTTTAAGTGATTTATCTCAAATTGGCTCTCATAATCAAAGAACAAAAGAATCCTATAAATCAAATCCTGATATTAGAAAAGAAGATACTATCAATAATATTGAACTTGTTAAATGTGCTAAAAAAAAAGTCAAATAAAAGATTGTTATGATAATAACTTATATAATGATTCTGATATTTCATATATTACAAAAGATACACCTAAAGAAAAAGAGATGACTTTGTATATAGAAGAAAAGGACTACGAGATTTTCTAACTCGTAGTCCTTAAATACTAAATGGTCTCAATTTAGTAAAACACACTTGTACATTGACAATATCAATGAACGTGTGAAATTGATTTAATCAATTTGATTTTTTAGAAAAATATTGTATAATATATAACCAACAAGGGGAGATTTTAAATGAATAAGTATTTATTTAAAGTGTTTGAAGAATTTAAAAAAGCGTATGGAATAAAAGATACATTCGATAATTTTAGCAAGTACCAAGACTTATTTGAAAATTGGGTTATTAGTAAAAGAAATGCTGCTACTAATTATGTCCAATTATTTGATTATATGGAAAATTATGAAGAAATTCAAACACATACTATGGCTGAATTTGGAAAAGGAATATATGATACTATTGCTATTGAAATGGCAAACAATACCAATCATGAACCAATCGTAATATCTCCATTTGCAGAGACGATAAAAAGAGATAGTGGAATTGAAGTTTTTACTGGAGAACTTGCAGTATGTGATGATGATGATGTAATAGTAAAATATCCAACACAAGAAGAATATTATACTAATCCTAATTGTCATCCAATATTTAATGACGAAATAGGTACACTTATGACACAAGTTCCTTATTCGGAAGAAGAGTTGTATCCTTTTTTAAAACTTATTTATTCATATAAAACATTATTTATTGGGACATATGGCTCATTAAGTGATAAAGATCGTGAAGAAAATTTAAAAAGAATACAAAACTTATATCAAGAGTTATGTGATGTAAGTTATAGAGATGTGAATTTTTGCTCTGAAACACAGGGAAATTCATATTTATCAGCTATAAAAATTAGTTCTAAGGAAAAAGTATTAAAGAAAACACTTTCATTGCATAGATGAAATAATTTTTAGAAATATGCTTGAGATATAGCATATTTTTTTAAAGTATGATATTATTATGTCAGTTAATGTTATTACTAACTACTTCTTTTGTCCAAAGAGTTGTTGTACTTCTCTCTCTCGGGCACCATTTATTATGCTAAACTCGCCCGTATTTATGGCTTTTTTATTTTAGAATATGATAAAATATTAAATGTCAGGTGATAGTATGTTTAAAAATACAATCGATAATAAAAGATATTATACACTAAATTGTTTTTTTAGAAGAAAGTTTGGTTCTAAAGTATTTAAAGTGCCTTTAGA
>CAMMLF010000062.1 GCA_946497585.1 uncultured Clostridium sp. | reverse complement strand
CCTATTGACAGAAGTATATTGTTAAGTTTCTAAATAAAATTATAGGAGGTAAAAATTATGGCAATTTTAGTTACAGGAGGAGCTGGTTACATTGGCTCACACACAGTAGTTGAATTATTAAATGAAGGAGAAAAGGTCGTAATAGTAGATAATTTCGTAAATAGTAAGCCTTCTGCATTAGAAGCAATTAAAAAAATTACAAATAAAGACTTTAAGTTTTATGAATTAGACTTGAGAGACAAAGAAGGCTTGAATAAAGTATTTGAAGAAAATAAAGACATAACTGCAGTAGTACATTTTGCAGGACTTAAAGCTGTTGGAGAATCAGTAGCAAAACCAATAGAATATTATGATAATAATATTTATGGAACTTTAGTTTTACTTGAAGTTATGAGAGACCATAATGTAAAGAAAATAATATTTAGCTCATCTGCAACAGTATATGGTGACCCAAAAGAAGTTCCAATAAAAGAGAATTTCCCACTTTCTGCAACAAACCCATATGGACAAACTAAATTAATGATAGAGCAAATTTTAAATGATGTATATGTTTCAGATAATGAATGGAGTGTAATATTGCTTAGATACTTCAATCCAATAGGAGCACACGAAAGCGGATTAATAGGCGAAAATCCAAATGGAATACCTAATAACTTAATGCCATATATAAACCAAGTGGCTTTAGGAAAATTAGACCACTTAAATGTATTTGGAAATGACTACCCAACACCAGATGGTACAGGAGTTAGAGACTATATCCATGTAGTTGATTTAGCAAAGGGTCATTTAAAAGCTTTAAAAAGAGCAGAAAAAATGACAGGAGTTGAAGCATATAATTTAGGCACAGGAAAGGGTTATTCTGTACTAGATATAGTAAAGAATTTTGAAAAAGCAACTGGACAAAAAATAAAATATGAAATAACTCCAAGAAGACCAGGAGATATTGCAGAATGCTATGCAGATCCAAGTAAAGCAGAAAAATACCTTGGCTGGAAAGCAGAAAAAGATTTAGAGCAAATGTGCAAAGATGCTTGGAATTTTACAAAGAAAAATGTATAACAATTGCAAAAAGAAAGAAGGCTTTTTAATGGAAATTAAAGAATTTTATTATGATTTACCAGAAGAGTTAATCGCACAAGTACCAATAAAAAATAGAGATGAATCAAGATTAATGGTATTAAATAGAAAAAATCAAACAATAGAGCACAAAATATTTAAAGATATAATTGATTATTTAGAACCAGGTGATTGCTTGGTAAGAAATAATACAAAAGTTATTCCAGCAAGACTTTATGGCAAAAAAGAGACTGGAGCAAATGTGGAATTTGTACTTCTTAAAAATATAGAAGGCGATATTTGGGAAGCAATGGTTAGACCGGGAAATAAGCTTCATGTTGGAGCCAAAGTTATATTTGGTGATGGACTTTTAAAAGCAGAAATACTTGAAACTTTACCAGATGGAACAAGAAAAGTTAAATTTACCTATGACGGAATATTTAACGAAATATTAGATAAAATAGGTCTTATGCCACTTCCACCATATATCCACGAAAGTCTAAAAGAAAATGATAGATATCAAACAGTATATGCAAAATATGAAGGTTCAGCAGCAGCTCCTACAGCAGGATTGCATTTTACACCAGAATTGTTGCAAAAAATAGAAGAAAAAGGTATTAAAATAGCAAATGTAACACTTCATGTTGGAATAGGAACATTTAGACCAGTAAAAGAAAAAAACATTGAAGACCACCATATGCATACAGAACATTATTATATAAAACAAGAAGACGTAGACAAAATAAATGAAACTAAAAAGGCAGGAAAAAGAGTTATAGCAGTTGGAACAACTTCATGTAGAACACTAGAAACAATTGCAGATGAAAAAACAGGTTTGGTTAAAGCCTGTGAAGGAGACACAGGAATTTATATTTATCCGGGATATAAATTTAAATGCATAGATGGATTAGTTACAAATTTCCATCTTCCAGAATCAACATTACTAATGCTTGTATCAGCTTTAGCAGGAAAAGACTACATTATGAAAGCTTATGAAGAAGCAGTAAAAGAAAAATATAGATTTTTTAGCTTTGGAGATGCAATGTTAATATTGTAGTGTGTCAAAAAGGAGCGTCCCTATTGACAAAAAGGAGCGTCCCTATTGACAGTGTCAAAAAGGAGCGTCCCTATTGACACACCGTCCCCAACGGAAAATGCAACGAAAAAATAAAAAGGAGGAAAAATGGAACCATCAGTTACATACGAATTACTACATATAGACAAAACAACAGGGGCCAGAAGAGGTGTGGTACACACGCCACATGGAGATATACAAACTCCAATATTTATGCCTGTTGGAACTCAAGCTACTGTAAAATCTATGACAGTAGAAGAGCTTAAAGAAAATGGAGCACAAATAATTTTATCTAATACATATCATTTATATTTAAGACCGGGTGAAAGAATAGTAAAAGAATCGGGAGGCTTACACAATTTTATGAGATGGGACAGGCCTATTCTTACAGATTGTGGAGGATTTCAAGTTTTTTCACTAAGTGACCTACGTACTATTTCAGAAGATGGAGTTGAATTTAAATCTCACCTAGATGGTAGTAAGCATTTCTTCTCACCAGAAAAAGTTATGCAAATAGAAGAAGATTTAGGAGCGGACATTATAATGTCTTTTGATGAATGTTGTCCATATCCTTCAACATATGAATATACAAAAAATTCAATGGAAAGAACAACAAGATGGGCAAAAAGATGTAAAGAAGCTCATAAAACAGAGCAAGCTTTATTTGGAATTATTCAAGGTGGATTTTATGAAGATTTAAGAGAAAAATCTGCAAAAGATTTGATTGAATTAGATTTTCCGGGGTATGCAATAGGAGGCATTAGTGTAGGAGAACCTAAAGAAGAATTTATAAAAATGCTTAAATTTACCACACCTTTAATGCCAGCAAATAAGCCAAGATATTTAATGGGAGTAGGAACTCCAGATTATCTTTTAGAAGCTGCAATGGCAGGAATAGATATGTGTGACTGTGTACTTCCAACACGTATTGCTAGAAATGGAACAGCAATGACATCACATGGAAAAGTTGTTGTAAGGAATGCAAATTATGCAGAAGATTTTACTCCTCTTGATCCAGAATGTGATTGCTATACTTGTAGAAATTATACAAGAGCATATATTAGACACTTGGTTAAATGCAATGAAATATTAGGTGTAAGATTATTGTCAATTCATAACATAAAATTCTTGACTAATTTAATGGAAAGAGTTAGAATGGAAATTGAAAATGATAACTTGGCTAATTTTGTAAAAGAATTTTACAAAAAATATGGATACACAAAAGAAAATTAAAAGGTATCATTCCTATTTACTTACAAATTTAAGCTTAATAAATTAAATAGATGCAATAAAAAAATAGAAAGGAATGAATTTGATATGGATTTAATGGAAAATATTCCAGAAAAGAACCCTAAAAAAGTTTCAGGAGCAAAAATTGGCTTTATTGTGGTAATTATATTAATCATATTACTTATAATAGCTGCGGCAGTTATTTGGATATATAGCCAGCAGTTGGCGAGTACGCAGTTTAAGTTTAATTTAGATGGAAGAAGACAAAGTGAATATTCATCAAATTTGTTTTTGTTCCAAGACAATAAAATATACATATCTATTCGCGATATAGCTCCACTTTTAGGATATAATGTATTTAATGGTGGGTATGGAGAATATACAGAAGATAGAACAAAATGCTATGTTAACAATTCTAGAGAAGTAGTATCATTTGAAACTAACTCAAGCAAAATTTATAAATATAATGTAACAAATTCTGGTAACGGAGAAAGTCAAACATTTAATGTTGATGCGCCAATATTGTCATCAGGAACAAATTTATATATTACATCAGATGGATTAGTTAGAGCATTTAACGTAAGATTTGATTATAATACTGAGAATAATGAGGTTTCTATATTTAGCCTAAGTTATTTAGCAAATTACTATTCAAATCAAATAACTAATTCGGCAGTTACTACATCAACTAGCAATTTATCCGAATCTGTTGTATACAACAACCAAAAGGCGCTTTTGTATAATATGATTATTATAAGAGATTCTACAACTAATTTATATGGAGTAGCAAGCCTAGCTGACCCAACCAATACTATAATTGGAACAAGATATTCTAGTATAGAATTTATGGAAGGTAGCAATGATTTTATTGTAAGAACATCAGAAAATAAAATGGGTATAATAGGTAATGATGGAATTACAAAGGTTAGACTAGAGTACGACAATATTGTAGAATTAGATAAAAATTTAGGACTATATTTGGTAACTAGCAATAATAGGCAAGGTGTTGTAAATAGTAATGGTAAAATAATAGTTTATCAAGATTATGACCAAATAGGATTGCCAAATACAATAAATGATACAAATGTTACAAACAGATACATATTACTAGATAATTGTATTCCAGTTCAAAGAAATGGAAAATGGGGGCTTATAGATATAAATGGAAATGAGTTAACTCAGATTGAATATGATGGATTTGGTTGTGATGCAGACACATCCCAAGATTCAAGATTTACAGATGTACTAATTATTCCGGATTTAAATGGTATTGTGGTGGAACTTGATGAAGTAAATGGAAATACAAGAACCAGAAAATACGGAGTAGTAACAGCAGATGGTAATTTGTTTATTAGCATAGTCTTAGACAGCGTATATTCATTGACAACACAGGGAGAGACAACGTATTATGCGACTTTCCAAGGACAAACACTTGACTTAGTTGATTTTGTACGTCAACAACAAGCAAGTTGGGAGCAAAATAATAATGAAACTGTAAATGAAACAACCAACAGTACTAACACAAATAATGTTGAAAACAGCATAAATGAAGGCTCAAATAGTTTGAATGATGGAACTTCAAATTAAATAACATTTGATTAAATTAATTAGGAGGATAAATGGAATCAAAGCAACTTATAATTACAATTATAACAATCTTATTAATTATTGGTTTGTATTATTTAACTTTACTTCCTAGAAAAAAGCAAGAAAAAGAAATAAAGAAAATGCAAGATGAACTAAAAAAAGGAGATAAAGTTATAACTTATACAGGACTTTCAGGAACAATCGAAGATGTACTTGAAGATAGAATAATACTAAAAACTCGCCCGGACAATGTAAAATTATCAATAGAAAAATGGGCAGTTGCAGGCTTAGATGATAGAGCTGTAGAAGAAAGCACAAAAAAATAATAAGGCAAAATTAAACATAATTAAAAGCAATAATAACCGGCATAAACCATATGTACTTAGCATATACTTTATAAAAGAAAGAGAGGTAAGTACATATGGAAAAAGTAGAAACAGTATCAAAGCCAGTGGTCAAAGGCAGTGGTATAAAAATATTATTAGGAAGTGGAATTGCTTTTTTAATTACATTAATTAGCTTGTTAATAGTTTCAATAATATTAACTTATACAAATGTCTCAGAAAATATTATAACTGTAGCAGTTATAGTTATATCTGCATTAAGTATTTTCATAGGTAGTATAATTAGTGCAGTAAACATAAATAAAAATGGAATATTAAATGGTTCTTTGGTTGGAGCTATTTATATGATAACAATTTATCTTTTATCAAGTATATTTGTTTCGGGTTTTGGAATGAATATTCAAGCAATTGTAATGATAATCGCCTCAATTATAGCTGGAATGGTAGGAGGTATAATTGGTGTCAATTTTCACAAATGAAATAATTGCAATTTATAGAAGAATGTGATATATAATGCAATTAATTATAGGTTTATAGGTATCCTCTAAAAACCTAAATATATTTTAGCAAGGAAAACAGCAAAAATGAAAGCACAAAAAAAACTAAGCATCGTACTTATTTTATTAATAATAATATTAATCAGTATAATATCTTTTGTAGGTATTTTTTATCAAGACAAAAATCAAATGGTAAGCGTTATACCAGATTACAATTTGGGAACAGACTTAAGTGGTTACAGGAAAATAATTTTAACTGTAGATGAAAGTGACGAAGGCAATACAGAAGAAGTTCTTACATACGATAACTTTGTTAAATCTGCAAATGTAATAAAGGCAAGATTAAAATCTATGGGAATAGAAGATTTTACTGTAAGATGTGATGAAGGCGAAGGTCAAATTGAAATAACAATTCCAGAAAATGACCAAACAGAATACGTTTTAGCAGATATAACTCAAAAAGGTAATTTTGAAATAAGAAATACTGCAAATGATGAGGTACTTATGAATAATGACGACATCAGAAGCGTAGAGGTTGATGTCGTTCAGTCTACTTATAGTACAAGCTCTTCAGCTATATATATGGATATACATTTTACTAATTCTGGATCTAGAACATTTAGAAATATAACTAGGGATTATCAAAATGTAGTAACAAATGACTCTGCAGAAAATAATGTGGTTGCAGAAACAAATTCTACATATAATGAAACTGCATCAAATACTACTGCTGAAAATGAAACAACAACAAATACTACTGAAAATGAAACTTCAGATACAAACAGTACAGCAAATGAAGTAAGTAATGAGACTACTGACGAGACAGTAGCAGAAGAAGACAATACTACAGAAATTGGATTATATATTGATGATACAAGTATGATGACAACATCATTTTCAGAGATAATAGATAATGGTGTAATGTCTTTATCATTAGGAACTAGTTCATCAGCTGAACAAACAAAAATACTTTCTTATCAAGCAGAAAGCTTAGCAGCGATATTAGAAAATGATGCAATGCCAGTACAATATTCTGTAACAGGAAATATATATGTATCATCACCAATAGAACAAAATACAATTAATATTTTAATAGGAATTGGAATTTGTATAGCATTAATAATGCTTATAGTAGCAATAGTAAAATACAGAGTAAAAGGTGTAATTGTTTCAGTTTGTATGATTGGCTTTATAGCATTATATCTATTAATACTTAGATATACAAATGTAGTAATAACACTTGAAGGAATATTCTCAATTGCTCTAGTATTTATAATAAATTATATACTAAACATAATGATATTAAACAGATTGCAAAAAAATGTAGAAAAAACATTTTCAAAAGCACTTACCAAATTTAGCTTGAGTATGATACCAATGCTTATACTAGCAGTAGTATGCTGTTTCTCAAGTTGGATGTCACTATTTAGTTTTGGTATGATTTTATTCTGGGGACTAGTTACAAGTGTGGTATACAATGTTGTTATAACAAGAACATTCTTAAAATGAAAGGAATAATAAAATGAGCAAAAAAAGTAAAATAATAAGTATTATTCTAATTATTATATTTATAATAGCAATAGTGCTTACAGGAATAAGAGGATTAAATGTTGACTTAAATTATGCAGAAGGTGTATCTGTATTATTTGACCTAGACCAACAATTTAATACAGAAGATATTAGAGCAATAGCAAGAGAAATTTGGCCGGACGGACAAATAGTTGTACAAAAAGTAGAAGTGTACGATGAAACAGCATTAATAAAAGTATCTAGCGTAAATGATGAACAATTACAAAGCTTGGCAGACAAGGTAAATGAGAAATATGGCTTAGAATTAGAACTTGCTGACTTGGCAGTACAATATAATTCAAATGTACAAATAAGAGACATAGTAGCTCCATACATTGTCCCAATGCTAATTGCAACAGCTTTAATTGTATTATATTATTCAATTAGATTTAGAGGGGTTAGAGAAATATTAGATTTACTTATAAAACTAATATTTGCAGAAGGAATATTATTTAGCATATATGCAATAACAAGATTACCAATAGATGCTTTCACAATGCCAATTGGAATGCTAGTGTTTGCAGGTGTAACAATTTATGTAACTGTTAAGCATGAAAAGGGTAAACTTGCAAAATAATTTTACGTGTGTCAATAGGGACGCCCCTTTTTGACACGATAGTGTCAATCAAGGAGCGTTCCTATTGACAAAATTTTACGAAAAGGACCGTCCCCATCGTAAAAACTCTTGATTTTAATGCAAACCTGTGCTACAATAAAAACATAGTTAAATAAATAAAGTCTAAGAAAAAGCAAAGTAAGTAAATAGCACCCATATTACAGAGAGGCGGAAAGCTGAGAAACGCCATATGGTATTTACCGAAATTTCACTTTGGAGACTCTTTTCTGAAATAGTAGTAGGAAAAGCGGTTGCACCGTTAAAACTTTAGAGGTTAGTTTATTATATAAATTAATAAAATTAGGTGGTACAACGAACTATTCGTCCTATGGGCGGATGGTTCGTTTTTCTATTTAATAAGGTTGAAAAATAATTGCGTTTTGGCGTCGTTTAACTGCGCTGTGAAGGTCCTCAACGTGCAGAAAAGCACGCCTCCGGCCTTCTTGCTTGTTAGCCTAGCCAAAAGCACAATTCTTTTCCAAACAGATTTATGCCATCATAAAGAAAGGAAGGTAAAAATGGAGGAACAGGTAAAACAAATTGAAAAAAATGCACTAGAAGAATTAAAAAAATGTGTAGAGTTAAAAGCTCTAGAAGAAACTAGAGTAAAATACTTAGGAAAAAAAGGTGAATTAACAGCACTTTTAAAACAAATGGGAAGCCTTTCAAAAGAGGAAAGACCAGTTATAGGAAGTATGGTAAATAAAGTTAGAGATGAATTAGAAGAAATAATATCATCAAAAGAAGAAGAGCTAAAGAGAGCAGAAATTGCGAAAAAATTAGAATCAGAAAGAATAGATGTTACATTACCATCAACAAAAGCAAGAAGAGGAAGCAAACATCCTTTAAATAGAATAATTGAAGAAGTTGAAGATTTATTTGTTTCAATGGGATATGATGTAATATCTGGACCAGAGCTTGAGACTGATGAATATTGTTTTGAAAGATTAAATTTGCCAAAAGGACACCCAGCAAGGGATATGCAAGATAGTTTCTATATAACAACCGAATACTTGCTTAGAACTCAAACATCTGCTGTTCAAGCAAGAGCAATGATGGCAAATGAAGAAAAATCTCCAATAAGAGTTATAGTACCGGGAAAAACATATAGAAGAGAAGATGACGCAACACATTCACACCAATTTAATCAAGTTGAAGGCTTAGTTATAGATAAAGATATAACTTTTGCAGACTTAAAAGGAACACTTGAAGTATTTATGAAACATATGCTAGGAGAAGATACAAAACTAAGATTCAGACCAAGTTATTTCCCATTTACAGAGCCATCTTATGAAGTTGATGTAAGTTGTTTCAAATGTGGTGGAAAAGGTTGCAATCTTTGCAAACATACAGGTTGGATTGAACTTTTAGGTTCTGGTATGGTTCATCCAAACGTATTAAAAATGAATGGTTATGACCCAGAAAAATATACAGGATTTGCATTTGGAACAGGTTTAGATAGGTTGGCAATGTTCAAATATGGAATTACAGATATGAGATTATTATATGCAAATGATGTAAGATTTTTAAGTCAGTTTGA
>CAMMLF010000061.1 GCA_946497585.1 uncultured Clostridium sp. | reverse complement strand
TAACAAAGGAAATAATAGTTCATTGTCATAGCGGACTTAGAAGTTATATAGCTTGCAGAATTTTAAAAGAAAATGGATTTAAAGTTAAAAATTTAATTGGCGGATATGTGATGTATGATATTGTAAAAAATTATGCAAGTATATAAATTTGACCAAGTTTTATAAAAAAGAGGAGAACTAAAAAATGAACATAGAAAAAGATTTATTTGAATTACAAGACAAAGAATATAGGGAATTTCAAATAAAATTATGTCCAGGAGTAAATAATATAATAGGAGTTAGATTACCTGAGCTTAGAAAGTATGCAAAAAAAATCAGTAAAACAGTAAAAGTAGCAGATGTTCCAACTAAATATTATGAAGAAATAATGGTTAAAGGAATGCTAATTGGGCTAGAAAAAGATTTGAATTTTGAGCAAATAGAAAATTTTATACCATTAATAAATAACTGGGCTGTTTGTGATACATTTTGCAATGGCTTGAAAAAGATAAAGAATAACAAAGAGCAAATGTGGGAATTCATCCAAAAGTACTTGAAATCTGAAAAGGAATTTGAAGTGAGATTTGCTGTTGATATTATTTTACAATATTACATTGATGCAAATTACATTGACAAAGTCCTAAAAATACTTTCTAAAATAAATCACAAAGGTTACTATGCACAAATGGCAGTTGCTTGGGCATATTCAATCTGCTTTGTTAAGTTTTATGATAAGACAAAAAAGTTTTTTGAAGAGGAATTGATTGAGAAGAAAGACAAACCAATAAAACTTCAAACTGAAAGCAGTGAGTCAAAGCATACAAATGATTTGAATGAAGTTGGAAAAACGCAAAGTATAAGTTTAAAAATTGATAAATTTACATATAATAAATCTATTCAAAAGGCAATAGAATCTTATAGGTTAACAAAGGAACAAAAAAATGAATTAAGAAAATTAAAAATTAAATAATGAAAAATCTTAGAGTTCAGCTGAAGTATCAAAAAAGACCAAAATATATTCTGGAGCTTTTAGCGACCGTAATATTTTGTTAAGCTAAAAGTATAATTTATCCACAAACCGGGAACAATATGTGTAAAAACATATTCGGGGAGTGGAATTTTTTATGTACAAAACATTAAATACAAAAGAAATCGTACTAGATAAAAAATTACTAAAAGAGTATTTAGCAAAGTTAGCAGCAGATAGTATTATAAAGGAGAAATCGAGTCTTGACACTTATCCAATTCCTAGGGTCTTGGATAATTTTGAGTATATAACTTTGATATATACTTTATTAAACCAGCACGTTAAACTTGGAATACCAATACATCCAGCAGGCGAGTGGCTTTTAGATAATTTTTATTTAATAGAAAATACAGTAAAAATTCTACAAAAGAGTCTATCAAAAAATAAATATGAAAAATTTCCTAGAATTGCAAATGGAGTAAATGCAGGTTTTGCAAGGATTTTTGTGTTATGCAATGAAATTGTTATGAATACAGATGGTAGAATTGATGAAAGAGAGACAACTGAGTACATTCAGGCATATCAAACACAGAAAAATCTTTATATGAATGAAATATGGAATATAGGTATTTTTTTACAGATTTCGATTATAGAGAAAATCAGAGGTATTTGTGAAAAAATATTTATTTCCCAGATGCAAAAGTTCAAAGTTGAAAATATGGTGCAAAGAATACTAGAAAATAAAGATGTTAAAAAGCTTAAATTAGATGTGGACTTATATTCATTTATTGAATACATGGCATACAGATTAAAAACTTACGGAAAAGAAGCAGCTCCATTTTTAGCTATTTTAGAGGAGCAAGTTCAAAAGAATGGAATGACTCTAAGTGATGTTATAAATAAAGAGCATTTTGATATTGCTTTGAAAAGAGTTTCTATGCAAAATTCTATTCTTAGTATAAAAGCGATTTCGAGAATGGATATTTTGTCTATTTTTGAAAATACAAGTGTTGTTGAAAAAATGCTTAACACAGATAAAGTTTATAAAAAAATGGATTACAAGAGTAAAGCAAATTACAGAAACGCTATTGAAGAAATTTCAAAAAAGACTAAGCTTTCTGAAGTGTATGTTACTCAAAAGTGCCTTGAACTCTGCAATTTAAAATTGAATAATAATAAAAATGACACAAAAGATGATGAAAACATTAATCAAGATGTCAAAAAAGTGACTGCTATTCAAGATTATGCTACTTATTTTAATCAAAAAAATGAAAACAATGATAATAAATACAGTGTAGGGCTTGATGGAACTAAAGGATACAATAGAGATACTGTTAATAATCAAAAGAAATCTCACGTCGGCTATTACCTTATAGCGGAGGGAAAATCACAATTACTTAGTAAATTATTAAACAGAAAAGTGAAAACTATTTCTAACAGTACAAAGGCAAAATTATATGTGGCAGGAGTCTATATATTAACAATTGCAATCACAATATTATTGTGTATGAAATCATGGGTTTTAGGGCTTTTATGCTTTATACCTATTCAAAATGTTGTAACTAAATTTCTACAATATGTTTTAAGCAAAGCTGTAAAGCCTAAAATTCTTCCTAAACTAGATTTTCAGGATAATGGAATTCCTAAAAAATATGCAACTATGTGTGTTATACCTGCACTTTTGAAGGATGAAAATGATGTTACAGAGTTTATGCACAAACTTGAAGTGTATTATTTAGCTAATAAAAGTGATAATTTATATTTTACTCTTCTTGGCGATTGCACAAGTGAGAAGAGTGAAAGAAAAAGTGTTGATGAAAAAATTGCTGAAACAGGTAGAAAATGCGTTAAAGAGTTAAATGGCAAATATGGAAATATATTTAATTTTATATACAGAAAAAGAGAATGGTCGAGCAGTGAAAGATGTTTTATGGGCTGGGAGAGAAAAAGAGGAATTTTAACTCAGTTAAATGAGTATTTAGTAACTGGTAAAAATCCATTTTGGGTTAATACATGTAATGATTTACCTAAGATTAAATATGTTATTACAATTGATAGTGATACAAGTTTATCTCTAAATCAAGCGGAGAGGTTAGTTGGAACTATTGCACATGTATTAAATAAACCAGAAATTAATAAAATAACTAATACTGTTGTTTCAGGGCATGCTCTTATTCAACCTAGAATTGGAATAGGAATTAAAGATGAGAGAAAAACAATATTTTCTAGACTTTTTGCAGGCTCTGGCGGAACGGATTTGTATGCAAATGCAGTTTCAGACGTTTACCAAGATAATTTTGATGAAGGAATTTACACAGGTAAGGGAATATATGATGTAGATGTTTTTTATGATGTGCTTAAAGATACAATACCTGAAAATAGTGTACTAAGTCATGATTTATTAGAAGGAAATTATTTAAGATGCGGTCTCGCTTCTGACATACTTTTAATGGATGGATATCCTTCTAACTATATCTCATTTAGGAAAAGAAAGCATAGATGGATTAGAGGAGACATACAAATCATACCTTGGTTAAATTCTACACTAAATACCTTATCTAAGTATAAAATTTTAGATAATTTAGCCAGAGATTTAGAAGATTTTTTTGAATTGATAATAATAATAGTTTGCTTTATTCTAGCCTTATTTAATAAAGAAAATTCAGGACTATTTTTGACTTTAGCAATTATATTTTTAGCTTTTTCTAGTATACTTGAACTTCTAGACATTTTTATGAATTACAAAACTGAAGAGCAAAAATTGATTTCTAAAGAATTTACAAAAATTCAAGGAAGTATATATAGATTTTTTATTAAGCTTTCTATTTTGCCAGATATGGCTTACTTAGAAATTAATGCTTTTATAAAAAGTTTATACAGAATGAAAATTTCTCACAATTTTATGCTCGAATGGACTACTTCAAATGATGCGGAAAAAAATAGTCAAAAATCTGTAAAGGGCTATTATTTATCAATGATTCCAAATGTTGTTTTAGGACTTTTACTAGCCTTTTTAGCTGGAGGATATTTTATATTTAATTTTGGCGCATATTTTTCTAACAATGGGATAGCAGAGAGTCTGAGATTAAATGAAAGTCTTTGGAGTCAAGGATTGGGATTAGGTTTTAGTATTATTTTCTTGGCTTTAGGTATAATTTGGCTAATTGCACCATTAATTATGTATAAGTTAGGTATAAAGAACAAAAAAAGTCTATCACATGGTATCTCTGAAAATGACAAGGAATTTTTATTAGATAAAGCAAGGAAAACATGGCAATTTTTTAAAGATAATATGGTAAATAATTTGCCGTCAGACAATTACCAACCAGACAGAAAAGTAAAAAGAGCAGTTATTACATCTCCAACAAATATTGGATTGGCTTTAATGTCTATGGTTTCAGCTTATGATTTGAAATTTGAAAGTTTAGAAGATACAATTTCAATGATTGAAAAAACTATAACGACTATTGAAAATTTACCAAAGTGGAATGGACATTTGTATAATTGGTACAACATTTACACATTAGAAGCGGTTAAACCAGTATTTATTTCGTCAGTAGATAGTGGAAATTTGGTTGGATATTTATATACAGTTAAGCAGTTTTTGATGGAAATAATAAGTAAAAATTTCTCTATGATAGGTGCAAAAGAAAATATTTCAAATGAAAGCACATTAATTATAAATAAAGATATAAATAAACCAAAAATTAATGTAAACATATCAAAAGATAATAAAAAAACAGAAAACGAAGTAGATATTTCAAAAAATACTACCAAAGAAGAAATAAATTCTTTAGTTAAAAGAATAGGCACATTAATTCATCAAACAGATTTCAGCAAATTGTATGATTATAAAATTGGGCTATTTTCAATAGGATACAATTTAGAGTCAAATACTCTAATAAATTCGTACTATGATTTGCTAGCATCTGAGGCAAGACAAACCAGCATTATAGCAATTGCAAAAAGAGATGTACCAAGTAAACATTGGAATAATTGTTCAAGACTTTTAACAACTATGGGATTATATAAAGGGCTAATTTCGTGGGGTGGAACTGCTTTTGAATATTTAATGCCAACAGTGAATATACCATCTTATGAAACTTCATTATTAGATGAATCTTGCAGATTTTCTATCTTAAGTCAGAAAAAATATGCGAAAAAATTAGGAATTCCTTGGGGTATTTCGGAATCAGCATATAATACAAAAGATTTCAAAGGCAATTATCAGTATAAAACATTTGGAGTACCATGGCTTGGATTAAAAAGAGATTTAGATGATGAAATAGTTATAAGTCCTTATGCTACTGCTATGGCATTAACATTTTATCCGAATGAAGCGATAGAGAATTTAAAAACAATAGATGAAAATTCTGGTACAGGAAAATATGGATTTTATGAATCCATAGATTATAAACCTAAAAAAGCTGTAAATAAAACGTTTATGGCACATCATCAGGGATTGATTTTGACATCAATAAATAATTTGTTAAATAATAATATATTTCAAAAAAGGTTTATGAGAAATGCTGAAATTGAAGGTGCTCAAATTTTACTAGAAGAGAAAATGCCAAAAGATATGATTACAACTAAGGAGAAAAAAGAAAAAGTTGAGAAAATCAAGTATAAAGATTATGAAGAATATACAGAGAGAACTTCAGGAATTAATGTGCTCGCAAATGAGAAATACTCAATTGTGATGAAAGATGATGGAAGTAGTTATAGCAAATTCGGAAATGATATTATAAGTGATAATATTCATGTTTATATAAAAGATATAAATTCAAGGAAAATCTATGATACAGTATTTGAAACACAGATTCAAGAAGATAATAGTCAAGACAAGCAAGGTATAGACCAAACAAATAGGCTAAAAGCAGCAAATTATACAAATAATCAGGTCATATTTACAACATCTGAAGATAAAGTAATTATTCAAGACGGTAATTTGATGCTTACAATGAAAGTTACGATTGTTCCAAACTTACCAATAGAAATTAGAAAAATAAGTATAAAAAATACTGGAATGTCGACTCTAACACTTGAAGTTACAAGTTATATGGATATATTACTTGCAGATTTTAGAGCTTTTTATTCTCATCCTACATTTAATAAAATGTTTATAGATTATGAAAAAATAGATGATGGTATTTTGTTTACTAGAAGGAGAAGAGAAGAAAGTAGACAGAAAAGTTTTGTGGCTACAAATTTGGTCTATGATGAGGGAGATTTAGAATTTGAGCTTGATAAAGAAAGATTTGTAGAAAGAGGAAATTTTGAAACAGAAAATAGAACTTTACGAAGAGATTATGAAAATAAAGTGGACTATGAAGTTCAAAACAGCAATTTAGATATTCCAAGTGCAGTAAGAAATTCCTCTCAACTATCTAAAAAGATTGTGCAAACAATACAACCAATTGTTGCAATGAGAAGGCTGGTTAATGTAAAACCTGATGAAGAGGAAAGCATATATTTAATCAATTCAGCTGGAGACAATAAAGAGGAAGCAATAGAAAATCTAAAAGAATATACAAAATCTGAAAGATTAAATGCAATTTTTGATATATCTAAAAATCATAGCTTTGCAGAAACTAGATTTTTAAATGTTAAAGGAAAAGATATAGCTTTGTATCAAAAAATGTTAGAAAAGCTATTATTCCCAAAGAGTAAAGAATGCAATATTGAAATGGACTTGTCAACACGAAAGCTATGGAAATACGGAATTTCGGGAGATAATCCAATATTATTAGTAAAACTAAGAGATAATAATGACACTTATTTAATAAATGAAGTTACTAAAGCAAAAGAATATTTTGATATGAAAAATATAACTGTTGATGTAGTAATTCTATCTAAAAATGAAATTCAAACCAATTTCAAAACACTGATAAATATACCTTTAGAAGATAAAAGAGTAATAGAAGCCAGAGCTAATTTAATTTTGGATGCAAAATTAGGCTCAATTGGAATTCAAATGAAAGAGATTGAAACCTCGGAGACAGATAGGAAAAATAAACTTATATTAGAGCCAGGTAAATCGGAAAAGAATATCGAAATAAATACAAGTAAATTGTTATTTTACAATGGCTATGGTGGATTTTCAGAAGATGGAAATGAATATCATATAATTGTAAATAAAAATAAAAAAACACCTGTTGCTTGGAGTAATATAATGACAAATGATAAATTTGGAACATTGGTTACAGAAGGATTAGGAGGTTACACTTGGTATAAAAATTGTAAAACAAATAGAATAACAGAATTCTCAAATGATGCACAATTAGATAGGCCATCAGAATTAATTATTATGCAAGACATTAGTGACAGTAATGATGAAAAGAAAGAGCCTAGAGTACTAAAAAATGTATTTTCAATTAGTCCAAATGTTCTTGAAGACAATGGAAATTACCATATAACTTATGGATTTGGATATTCAAAATTTGAGCATATTTATAATGATATAGAAGAAGAATTAATTATATTCGTACCAAAAGATGATAGTTTAAAAATAAATAAAATTAGCTTAAAAAATACAAGTCTAAAAAAGAAGAAAATAAAAATATTATATGATGTAGATTTCATACTTGGTGAAGTGAAAAATAGGTTTATTAATTATAGTTTCAAAGAAAATTATAATTTGCTTTTGGTAAAAAATAATATCAATCCAAGTTATTATGCATATATAACAAGTAATGAAAAGATTGAATATAAAAACAATGTAGTGGAGATAAATGTTGAAATTGATTCATTAGAAACAAAAGAAGTTACTTTAATTTTAGGGGCGGAAGAAACAGAAACAAAATGTATGGAAATAGGAAGTAAATATCTAGGAAAAGAAGATGAAGCTTTAGAAGAAGTAAAAAAATATTGGTTAGAAAAAGTAAAAGTTGTACAAGTTAAAACACCATTAAAATCATTTGATATTATGCAAAATGGTTGGACAATATATCAAACTATTGCATCAAGAAAATTGTCTAGGACAGGATTTTATCAATCCGGAGGAGCGATTGGATACAGAGACCAACTTCAAGATAGTATGGGACTTAAATATTTAGATAGCAATATATTAAAAAATCAAATAATTCTACATGCAAAACATCAATTCAAAGAAGGAGATGTACTTCATTGGTGGCACAATGAGAAAAATACTGGTATTAGAGCAAGATATAGTGATGACTTATTGTGGTTACCATATGCAGTTGCCACATATATAGAATTTACAGGAGATTTCCGAATATTAAATGAAGAAGCTGGATATGTAATAGGCAGAAAACTAAAAGAAAATGAGCATGATTATATGAGCGAATTTAAAACTACAAAGGAAACAGAAAGCATTTATGAACATTGCATGAGAGCAATAAATAAATCTTTGAATTTCGAATATTTTCCTAAGATAAATGGTGGAGACTGGAACGATGGTATGAATAAAGTTGGAATTAATGGCAAAGGTGAAAGTGTATGGCTTGGATTTTTTCTATATTCAATACTAGTAAAATTTGCAGAGTATTCAAAATATATAACAAGATTTGCAAATAAAGAAACAGCAATTGCAATGCAAGAAGCAAATAGAAAAGTAGACGTAAAAAATATAGACACTGATGAAAAATCTGATGAATATGAAAGGTTAATGCAGGTTGCAGAAAAACTTAAGAAAAACTTAAATACTGAAGGCTGGGATGGTAGATGGTATAAAAGAGCAACTGATGATGAAGGTAGAACTTTAGGAAGTGCTGTAAATAAAGAGTGCAAAATAGACGGTATATCTCAGAGCTGGGCTGTAATTTCTAATGCAGGTGACAATGATAAAAAATATATAGCAATGGAAAATATGGAGAAATATTTAATAGACAAAGAAAACAATTTAGTAAAATTGCTAACACCACCATTCGGAAATAAAGAATTTAAACCAGGTTATATTGCTTCATATGCTCCTGGTATGAGAGAAAATGGTGGACAATATACACATGCAGCTATATGGGGTGCAATTGCAGAAACGATTTTGAATAAACCAGAAGAAGCAATGGAAATATATAAAATGATAAATCCAATAGAGCATAGCAAAACAGAAGAACAAATGGTTAAGTATAAAGTTGAACCATATGTTATTGAAGCGGATATATACGGTGAAAATGAATTTGCAGGCAGAGGCGGCTGGACATGGTATACAGGTTCTAGTGGATGGCTATTTACACTTCAAACTGAATATATATTAGGTCTAAAGATTTATCATGGAGAATTAAAAATAAAGCCTTGTGTTCCTAAAGATTGGAATGAATTTGAAGTTGATTTTAAATGGAAAAATGCGAAGTATCATATAAAGTATGAGAGAAAGAATTCAGGCATAGATAATAAAGACGGAAAACAAGAAAAAAATAATAATCTTAATGAAAACAAACAAATATTAGATTTAAATAATGACAATGTTCAAATGTATTTAAATGGGGAAAAAGTAGATGAAATAAAACTAAAAGATGAAGGAGCGTTTGAGGTAAAGGTGGAATTTTAGTGTTGTTAATTGTCAATTGGGATGTGTGTCAATGGGGACGTCCCTTTTTGACACGATTTAGTGTCAAAGAGGAGCGTCACTATTGACAGCCAATTTTTTAAAAAATATTTTAACTACTGATTGACAAATATAAAAATTAAATGTATAAAATTATTATAGGAAAAAGAAAGGTAGATAGCAAATATGAAAATCGCTGAAAGCCTTGAGGCTGTATATATATATATATATATATCGTAGGATTTAATAGAATAACTTTATGTGAACATAGAA
>CAMMLF010000060.1 GCA_946497585.1 uncultured Clostridium sp. | reverse complement strand
GTAAAACTAAATTCCGGTTATTCCTCCTATGGAATTTAGTTTTAAAATTAAGGTAGCAAATAAAATTACAAGAAATTATGGTAAACTTAATAACTTTGTGATATAATTATGTAGAATTTTGTATAAATTCAACATATTTATAAAAAGGTTATTTAGTTTGAAAGAAATTCTTTCATTCCTATGTGTGCCTTTAGAGCGAAGCAAGAAAGGAATGGAATTTAATATGGGTAAAAGAGTTTTATTAGGAATGAGTGGAGGAGTAGATAGCTCTGTTTCGGCTATTTTACTTAAAGAACAAGGCTATGATGTAATTGGAATAAACATGCTACTTTGGGGAGATGATACCTCAAACGCATCAGATGCACGAAAAGTATGTAAAAAATTAAATATTCCATTTACTTTTTTAGATTTAAGAAATGATTTTAAAAGGTATGTCGTTCAAGATTTTATAGTAGAATATAGAAGTTGCCATACTCCTAATCCTTGCATTATGTGTAATAAATTTATGAAGTTTGGAATTATGTACACAAGAGCAAAAGAGTTGAAGTGTGATTACATAGCAACTGGACATTATGCAAATATAGAGTTTGATGAAAAATATAATGCAAATGTATTAAAAAAAGCTAATAACTTAAAAAAAGACCAAAGCTATGTTTTGTATAATATAAGAAAAGAGTTATTAAATCATACTATTTTTCCTTTAGGGAAATTTGAGTCTAAAGAAGAAATAAGAAAGTTAGCAACAGAGCATGGATTAGAGGTGGCAAACAAGCCAGATAGTGAAGATATTTGTTTTATTGAAAATGGAAATTATAAAGAATTTTTAGAAACAAAGGCAAAATTCAAGCCAAAAGAAGGAGATATTGTTGATAAAAAAGGCAATGTTTTAGGAAAACATAGTGGACTATATAAGTATACTATTGGACAGAGAAAAGGGTTGGGAATATCAAATCCAGAACCATTATTTGTAATAGACTACAATAAGCTTAAAAATGAACTTATTGTTGGAGAAGAAAAAGATTTATATAAAGAAAGTTTATTAGCATCAAATATTAATTGGCTTATTGATGATGTAAAAAATGGAATGAGGGTTGAGGCAAAAATAAGATATGCAGCTGAACCAAAACCAGCAAAATTAATATTACTTCCAAGAGGATATGCAAGGGTGATCTTTGATGAACCTCAAAGGGCTATTACTCCGGGACAGTCAGTGGTGTTTTATGATGGTGATACAGTTCTTGGTGGTGGAAAAATATTATCTCATTAGGTAAAATTATTGACAATGAAGTATAATTTAATTATAATTTGAGTATAAAAATTAGTTAGGTACGTGGTTTAAAGGCATCACAAGAAGACTAATATATACAATGTTTATAGGTGTCCATAAAACCTAAATATATACTATAAGGAAGTAAAAATGGCAAAGGGCAAGAAAAAGAAGAATAAAATAGAAGAAAAAGAAGTTGCAGTAGAAAAAAGTGAGCAAAATGCTTCAAAAAAAAAGGTACATAAAAAATTCAATGTTAAGAAAAATCTGGGCAGATTAGTAGCTTTAATAATAGTAATTTGTATATTATTAGCTTCGTCAGCTACACTAATATTTTATTTAATGTGGTATATGGATTAAGGAGAAAAAATATGTTTGAGAATTTATCAAATTTAAATTTTGATTTTGCAGACTATATGAGTGACTTAGCATCACATCCTTGGCAGATTGTTACTTTTGTTTTAGATATAACAATAGTTATATTTTTGCTAGTTTATTTTGTAAAAGTAGCTAAAAAATCAAGGGTATGGCAATTATTAAAAGGTATAGTTTTACTTATAATTATTACATTTTTAAGTAATTTATTTGAATTAAGACTATTATATTTTATATTAACTTCATTTATGAGTTATGGAGTAATTGCACTTTTGATTATATTCCAACCAGAACTACGTAGAGCAATAGAACAACTAGGCTCTAGTACATTTTCGAAACTTTTTGGAATAGATAAAAGCTTAAGAGATAAAACAAAAGAAGACATATATAAGATAGTAATTGCAGCAGAAGAAATGGCTAAATCAAAAACAGGTGCTTTAATAGTATTTGAAAGAGATATAAAAATACAAGATATAATAGAAACGGGTATAAAGTTAGATGCAGAAATATCGCCTCAAATGTTAGTAAATATATTTGTTCCAAAAACACCACTTCATGATGGGGCAGTAGTAATAAGCAATAATAAAATAACAGCAGCAGCTTGTATATTGCCACTTGCAGATGATAAGGATATTGCAAGAGAACTAGGAACAAGACATAGAGCAGCAATAGGCATATCAAAAGAATCTGACGCAATTGCAGTAGTAGTTTCAGAAGAGACTGGAAAAATATCAATTGCAAAAGATGGAACCTTAATTGCAGATGTTAAAGAAGATGCACTTAAACGTATATTAATCAAAAATTTGGTTACTGCTAAATTCGGTTCAGAACAAAGAGTTAGCAAAATAAGCAAAATGAAAGAAAAATGGGCAAACAGAAAGGCTGAAAAGCAAAATGAGAAACATAAAACTAACAATTGAATATGATGGGAAAGATTTTAATGGCTGGCAAAAACAGCCTAATAAACTAAATATTCAAGGAGAAATAGAAAGAGCCATAGAAGAAGTAACAGGAGAGAAGGTAGATTTAATTGCATCTGGTAGAACTGATGCAGGAGTACATGCACTTGGTCAAGTTGCTAATTTTAGATTAGAAAAAGATTTTCCAATAGAAAAAATACCATATGCATTAAATTCAAAACTAAAAAAATCTATTAGAATAAAAGAAGCAGAAGTTGTACCTGAAAAATTTCATAGCAGATATACTTGTAAAAAGAAAACATATAGATATGTAATAAATAATTCAGTTCAAGGAACTGCAATTTATAGGTATTTGCAATATCATTTTCCAGAAAAGTTAGACGAAAATAAAATGAATGAAGGAGCGAAATACTTAATTGGTGAACATGACTTCAAATCATTCAAAGCTAGTGGTACAAGTAGTAAAAGTAGTGTAAGAACAATATATGATGCCAAGGTTGCAAGAGAAGGAGAAATAGTAACAATAGAACTTACTGGCAATGGATTTTTATATAATATGGTAAGAATAATTGCAGGAACTTTAGTAGATGTTGGAATAGGAAAGATAGAACCTTGTGATGTTAAAGAAATATTGGAGGCAAAAGACAGGTTAAGGGCAGGAAAAACATTGCCACCTACAGGACTTTATTTGGTTAATGTGGAGTATGAGTGATGTCAATGGGGACGCCCCTTTTTGACACGACCTAGTGTCAAAAAGGAGCGTCCCTGTTGACAGAAAAATGTATCAATTGCAATATAATTGACATAAAATATACAAGGGGATAATATGGATATAATTTTATTTTTATTTATATTTCCTATTGCAACTATAATTTTTGCAATTGCTCTACAAAAAATACTTTGTAACCCATACTTAGTATCGGCAATTGTTTTAGCAATTTTCTTAATTGTTACATTTACTGTATATGGAGTAAGTTTCTTAATTGCAGCATTTATATATGCAATTATAGCTCTAATTACGGCATACATTGTTAGCATCTTCTGCAGAATCGCAAATAGAACTATAGAAATTAACTTTATAGGTGATAGCGGAAGTGGAAGATCTGGTGAAAATAATTCATCTTGTTGCAATAATTGTAATAATTCAAGAACAGGTGAGGGTAGATGTTCATCATGTAATAATGGAAATGATAGAAGTGGTAACAATTGTAATTGTGGGTGTGGCACTTTGAGAAATGGTGACCCTAATACAACTGCTTGCAGAACTTGTGCTTGTCAAAGACAATTTAGAAATTGCTTAAGAAGAGTATAGGAAATTTTACGTTGGGGACGGTCCTTTTTGTAAAATAATTTTTTTACGAAAAGGACCGTCCAAACTGAAAATTATTTTAATTCAACAATTGTTACACCATAGTCGCCTTCACCATAGCCTGCAATTCTATATGAACTAACATATTTAGATTTCTTTAAGTAATTGTGTATTCCTTCACGTAGTTTGCCAGTACCTTTGCCGTGAATTACTCTAACTTGTTTTAAATGAGCCATTGTGCAATTATCCAAATATTTATCAAGTGCCATTACTGCAGTATCTACGTTTTCTCCAATAAGATTTATTTCAGAAGAAATATTTTTCGATGCAGTATTTTCAATATGCACATTAGCTTTGCCACTTGGTTTATTTGTTTCTTGATTGTTTAATTTTAATAAAATACTTAAATCTAAGCCTTGGCTTGATTCTGTTTCTTTTAAATCGCTATTTAATTTATTTCTTAATTGGTTTGCTTTTTTCAAATCTTTTGAGCTTAAACCACTCAATTCACGTATAACTTTATTAGCTTTGTCTTTGGCATCTTGCAGTATTTCTCGAGCTTGTTTTTTTGCTTTTTCAACTTTTTCTTCTTCGCGAGCAAGTCTATCTGACACTTGTCTTTCAAGAGATTTTCGTAATAGAGTAACTTGATTTAGATTTTTTTCTTCTTCTTTTTTCAAATTTTCTATGGAAATTCTGTCATCATAAATTTCTTTCATTAAAGTTTCTGTATCTGTATCAGGTTTATCCATTAAATTATTTGCTCTATCTAAAATAGATTGTTTTAAACCTAAACGTTTACTTATTGCAAAAGCATTGCTTTTTCCGGGAATACCTATAAGTAAGTGGTATGTAGGTTCTAATTTTTCTATATCAAATTCACAACTTGCATTTTCAAATCCATCATGTGTTATACAATAATTTTTTATTTCATGATAATGGGTTGTAGCAACAGTAATAGCACCTTGGTTATGGAAATATTCAAGAAGTGCTAAAGCTAAATTTGCACCTTCTATTGGGTCAGTACCAGAACCCAATTCATCAACCAAAATTAAACTTTTATCATTTACTTGTTCTACTATTTTTACAATATTAGTCATATGACTAGAAAATGTACTTAAAGATTGCTCAATGCTTTGTTCATCGCCAATATCTGCAAATATATTTTCAAATATTTTAACAGTAGAATTTTCATCGGCTGGTATAAATAAGCCAGATTGAGCCATAAGGCAAAGTAGACCTACAGTTTTTAAGCTAACAGTTTTACCACCAGTGTTTGGACCAGTAATAACTAATGTAGTAAAGTCCTTGCCAACATAAATATCTATTGGAACAACTTTATCTTTAGAAATTAGAGGATGTCTAGCTTTTATTAAATTTATTTCATTTGAAATTATAGGTAAATTTGCTTCCATTTCTATAGCAAGTTTTGATTTGGCATTTATAAAATCAAGCTTAGAGATAATTTCTACATCTTTTTCAAGTTGATAAACAATAGGGAAAAGTAAACCAGAAAGCTCGCTCAAAATTCTTTCTATTTCTTTGTTTTCTTCTAAACTTAAATTATTTATTTTATTATTAATCTCAAAAACAGCCATTGGCTCTATGTAAACGGTAGAGCCACTACTTGATGTATCATGAATAAAGCCTTTTACAAAGCTTCTGTATTCATCTTTTACAGGTATAACATATCTGCCATCTCTAATAGTAATAACTTGGTCCATTATGTACTTACTGTTTGTGTGCATAACTTGATTTAGCTTGTTTTTAATGTCATTTTCTAAAGATTTCTTACTGTTTCTAATGCTATAAAGTTTAGAAGAAGCGTTGTCAGCAATAGTATCTTCGGAAATAATGCATGAACTTATTTTATTTTCAATATCTTTATTTGAATAAAGCATAGAAAAATAATCTTGCAAAGTATGTAATGGAGCTTCCAAATCTTTAACATATTCAGTAAGTTCTCTAGCTGTTCTTAAAATATTGCACATTTCAAGTAAGCCTTTTGTGGATAAAGAAATAGAACTCTTTAAGCTTTTTATAAGATAACTTACATCATCTATTTGTGAAATAGGTAATTCACCTTTAATATTTCTAATTTGCAAACATTCATTAGTTTCATTAAGCCAAGATTTAACTTCCATGGTTCTTGAAGAAGGTTCTAAGCTTAAAGCTAAATTTTCACCTTCGAATGTTTGTGTATATTTTGTTAAATTTTCACGTATATTATTAAATTCTAATTTGTCTAAATTAAACATTGTAATAGTTCCTTTCGATAGTATATTAGATATTATACAATAAAAGTGGCGAAAATACAATTTTTTTGTAGTAAAAGCTACGGAACATATATTGTAGCATTTATATAAATATAAGCTGTGAATTGTAACAGTAAAATAAAAATAGTTAAAAAAATTTATGTTAGCGATTGACAAATATAGAAATTAGATGTATAAAAATGATATAAGATAAACAAAAAAACAAGAAAGAAAGATAAAATAATATGATAAACGCTGAAAGCCTTGAGGCTGTAGAGAGAGAGAGAGAGAAAGTATACTTTTACTCAACACAAAATCTGTTGGTTCGGAAATATGTAAATTTGTAAATGAAACTATATTAAAACATAGAATAAAAGCTATGTGTTTTAGGCGAATGCAGAATTCGTTTAAAATGCATAGCTTTTTGGCATTTGAGTGTCAATAAGTGTCAAGAGGGACGGTCCTGTTTGACAATAACAAGTGTGTATAAAAAATACAAATATGGAAATAATTACAATAATAAAATAAAAAAGTCAAAACAAGCAATCAAAAACAATTGCAAAACAACATTACTTGTGATATAAATTAATAAGAAAGAAAAAGAAAACAAGAAGGGAGAAGAAAATTTATGAAAAAACTAAGTAAAAAACAAAAATTAATAGGATTTATAGCAATACTCATAGTTGCAGTAATAATAGCAATAGTAATAACAACAAGCATAATAAGAAACAATAACCAAGTAGCAAGCGAAGGATATTCAGCCACAACAGCAAATGCAGGATCAAGTTTAATATCTAATTACATATTAAATGGAATAACAATAGGTGGAATAACAGGAAAGATGGATGTGTTAGACACATCAGACGCCACCGCCACACCCGAAGATATAGCAATGGGAAAAACAGCATATGTGAATGGAGTGAAAATAACAGGTACATATAAAGCAGGACCAGATGCAATATCAAATGAAGATTTACAAATAAGTGCAGAGAATGTTTATTATGCAGACTTAGAAAGCACAGGTGAAATAACAGTAGACGGAGTAATCTTTGCAGATTTAGCAGGAGAAGAAGAGAATGGAGAGTGGGGAAGTAATGGTTGGGGAGTTTATACAATTCCATCAGAAACAGGATTAAAGCAATACTATATAAAAGGAGAATATACAGACGAACACTTTGGAACAGGAAAAGTAATAGCACCAATGGAAGAAACAAGTGGAAATGACAGATTTTATGTAATGTCATTAGAAGATATAAACTCAGGAACTTATTATTGTTGGTATGATGCAGCATATGGCAACTTAGACAGAAGTTATAATGTAAGCTCTACAGCCAATGATTTTGCTACAGCAGGAGCAGAGCCAACAGGAAGAATAAATACAAAAAGAATGATAGCAAGTTGGAATGCAGAAGAATATGGAGCTCAAAATGATAATTCAACTTATGATGATATGTGGGGAGTAATACAAGATGAGGTAGCCAGAGGATGGTTTGTACCATCAAAATCAGAGAGGGCAGCCTTTGGAGCAGCATTTGAAATTACAAGTAGCAATTATTATACATTTGGACTTAGCTACTACTACTGGTCTTCTTCGCAGGGTGGTACGTACAACGCTTATTACGCGGACTTCTTCTACGGCAATATCTACTACGGCAATGTGGACACCACCAGCTACGTTCGCTTAGCCACGACTTTCTAATTTTGTTAAAAAATTAGAACAAAATTACACGTTATGTCAATAACGTGTAAAAAGTTCAAACCGAAAAAATCGAGCTGAAAGCTACTTTAGGCAGCCAAAGCGAAGCTTGTGAACGAAAAAATTAAAATAAAGTATTTTAATTAATATAATTGAAATACTTTATTTTTATATAAAAATATGATAGAATTTAGTCAACTTTCAAGAAGGAGTTATAGGTATATGGATAAAAAAGATATTTTGAAAATGCTTCAAGAATTAAATGAAAAACAATCAGAATCTGTTTGTATAGAAACAAAAAAAGCAAGTCAAGGAAAACCTGAAAAATATTATGATACTATTTCGAGTTTTGCAAATACTATGGGTGGGGTTATTTTATTTGGCGTAGAAGAGAAGAAAAGGAAAAATAAAACTACGTTTATTCCAGTAGGCGTATATGATGCAAATAATTTACAGAAAAATATTACAAATTTATGTAGTACAGAATTTGAACCTACTATAAGACCAGAAATAAATGTGGTTGATATAGAAGGTAAGAAGATTGTGGCAGTAAGAATTGATGCAATTACTCAAAGAAATAAACCTTGTTATTATAAACCAAAGGGAATGCATAATGGGTCATATATAAGAGTTGGCGATAGAGATGATAATATGACTGAATATGAAATATATAAGTGTATATCTTACAGAAATAGTTGTACCAGGATTTAAAATTGCTGATTTAGGAGATGAAGGACAAAGATTTGACGATAACAAAAGAATTGAAGGTAATATTAGTGAAATATATGACGAAACAATAGCTTTTATTAATAGGAATATGAAAGTAAAAGTTATTATTAGTGATAAAACAGGCTTAAGAACAGATGTAACCCAGTATCCACTAGATGCAATTCGTGAAGCAATATCAAATATGAATATTCACAGAGATTATAGCCAGTTTAAAACCGGAGTATATAGTATGGTAACGGTTTATAGGGACAGAATAGAATTTAGAAATGTTGGAAATTTATATGGCTCTAATACAATTGAATTATTAGAAACAAGAAAAGCAATGGAAGTAAGAAATGAGACCATTGTAAAATTGTTAGAAACATTAGGTGGAATAATTGAAAATAGACATACAGGAATTTTTACTATGCAAAAAAAGATGAAAGAAGCAAATTTGCCTGAGCCTGTATTTACAAATGAAAGAGAAGATTTTGTCGTAACTTTTTATAATGGCGAATATCCTGAATTGTATCCAGAAAAGATGAGAAATGAGCAAAATGATAAGTCGACTAAAAAGACGTATGATAAGACGTATGATAAGACGTATGATAAGACGTATGATAACATTGAAGATAAAATTTTACAATTTTGTAAAAATGCTAAAAGTGCAAGTGAAATAACTGAATTTTGTGGATATAAAGGAGTAGATAGGTTTAAAAGAAATTATTTAAAACCATTATTGCAAAATGGAAAACTACAAATGACAATACCCGATAAGCCAACAAGTAAAAATCAAAAATATAAAACCACTTTATAATAAGCAAGGCAGATTTTTAAGCTTGAAAAAATAATCACTCAATTATATTAGTAGCAGTAATATTAGCAATAGTAATTACTACTAATATAATAAGTAATAATAACCAAAGCAACCAAATTGCGAGCCAAGAAGACTATTTAGTTACAACAGCAAATGCAGGATCAAGTTTAGTTGCAAGCTATATCAAAAAAGGAATAACAATATTCTAAAAATAATTATATTTCAAGCCAAAAGCTACCTTAGACAGCCCGGGCGATAGCCCGCGGCATAAAGTAGCTTGACTTATTTTTTCGTTTATCTATTGTTAAAAAAATCTATTTATGATAATATACTCCTGTTTTTAACAGTTAAAAGAAATAAAAAGTCCGCAACACATTGAAATATGTG
>CAMMLF010000059.1 GCA_946497585.1 uncultured Clostridium sp. | reverse complement strand
AAAATTGCTATGGGAGGCAACTAATTAGAAATAATTAGTTGCCAGTTTTCTTATTGTATATTCAAAATCTTCGATTTTTCCTATACAATAAAAAAGTAAGAAGAAAAAATCTTGTTATCAAAAGATTTATATAATATAATTTTTCTGATAGAATATTATCTTATTTATTGCAAGATAATACATCTCCTTTTGGAAAAAAGCTTACAAGAATTCAGTGTATACAATATGCATTGGATAAACCTGGAGTTTTGACAGTTTTACCGGGAATTAGAGGAAAAAATGATTTAATAGATATATTAAAATACACTACTGCAACACCAGAAGAGAAAGATTATTCAATAATAGGAAACTTTACACCAGTTGATGCAGAGGGAAAATGCGTATATTGCAATCATTGTGAGCCTTGTCCAGCAGGTTTAGACATAGGGTTAATTAATAAGACCATTTTATTGATGTCAGTAAAATGGTACAAATCGGTTCAGGATCCTATAGAGAGCAAATTGATTACAAACTAACTATTAATGTTGAGGGTTTAATTAATAAGTATGAAAAAAGTTGCAATTGACATAAAATAGTGATATAATTAAATTATTAACTTTTGAAAGGAGTGTCTCATTGTGTCAAAATTTTGGCTAATTCAGAGAGGAACTTTTAAAAAGAACGGGAAATTTCTTACAGGGAAAGAAGGAATTGTATCACTTGACTATATGGGATCGGCAGAGTTCGAATGGGGTGCAATTCCCAAAGCATATCGGCGTTTGATGTATCACTTTCCTGAGTATGAAGTTTTTAGTACAGGAATTTATACTCCGGAAAAAGACGAATTGATGGTGTTTTGTAAGAAGAGTTGCTCAGAAGAAGTGATACAGTCTATTCGCCAATATATCGATGAACCTTATCAACTCAAAGAGTTCTCTGAACTCGAAAAAGTACCCAAAGCAAAAAAAGGAGACACGTCATACGATGGGCGCCACAGTAATTTCTGGTGGTGTATTGATATAAAATCGTATGGAGACTGGATGGCTTTTTTGCAGCCTAACTTAAAACAAATTTTAGAGGCTGTAAAAAACGACTACAATGACTGGTGGCTTGCGAAGTCGCCTGAGAAACGCAAAGAAGAGTATAAAAAATCTCTTCAATGGTGAAAAAACAGAGAGAATGTCTAATTCAGGACATTCTCTCTATTTTAAATGTGTCAAAAGATTAATTTACTTTTGATCAGTTGATACTTGTATCAATAATTGTTTTATCTTATGATACACATCATACCAAGAATAAGCAGTATGAATATTGTCTCCATTGCAATCTTCATTGTATCCTGAGTGAAAACATACAACAGGAATCTTAGTAGAAAGTTTGTTTATATTAGCTGGCTTATCTTCAACCATAACATCAATTTTGTTGTTTAAGCAAGTTTCTAATTTATCTTCAGGAGAAAAGATTAATTTGTCGTAAATAACGCCATTTTCTTCAAGCCAATTTTTAGTTATACTTTGAATTTCTTCTGTACTAATCCTTTGTTCTCCATGCCTTGCAGTAATAATATAAATCTCATTTCCTTCATCTTTTAGCTTATTAATTATTTCACTAGCAAATATTCTCATACAGTCAGTTTTTAAATAATGTAAATAATATTCATCCCAAAATTTAGTGTCTAGTTGAACCTCAACGTCAAATACTTCATATGGCTCATAACCTTTAGGGTTTACAATAAATTTATTATATTTAGCAAAAAATTTAGAACCATAATCTAGTTGGAATCTTTCAACATCTGTTAAAACACCATCAATATCTATTCCTATACGCATTTTTATTTACCTCCAATTTAAACCTCATAAACATTTCAATCAATATTTTGCTTGTTATTAAGTTGATTTTTTAAATCAACAAAAGCCACAATTGCACATCATAAAAATTTAAACTTATCTTACACTTTCAATAGCGTTTCTTGCAAGTTCATCACACCTATTATTAAATTCATTATCTGCATGACCTTTGACTTTGTGAAAAGTAACTTTATGAGTTTTAGTAAGACTATATAATTCTTCCCATAATTCTTTGTTTTTGACAGGCTCACCGCCAGCGGTTTTCCAGCCTTTTTTTAACCAATTATATATCCAACCTTGATTAAAACAATTTACCACATAAGCACTGTCACTATATAAATCAACTTCACAAGGAAATTTAAGTGCTTTAAGAGCTTCTAACACAGCAGTAATTTCCATTATGTTATTTGTTGTATCCTTGCTTGCACCAGATAATTCTTTTTTGTTTCCATTATACATGAGTATTGCGCCCCAGCCACCAGGACCAGGATTTCCTGAGCAAGCTCCATCTGTATATATTGTAACTTTTTCCATGTTGATATTAAATTCCTTTCATTATTAATTCTTCTAATTTTTTTAATTACAATCCATAAATTGTGTTCTAGAGCATTCCAAGTGTGAATTGTAACCTTAAAATGTTTTACAATTATTGCTAAAATGCAAAGTTTGTGATATTATATCAGTAAATTAAAAAAGGTTCAAGGGAAAACTAAAAAAGCAAATATAAAAAATACATAAGGAGGCAAACAAAGTTGAGCAAAGTTGTAGGAATAATAGCAGAATACAATCCATTTCACAATGGTCATAGTTATCATATACAAAATACAAAGGCACAAACAGGTGCCGATTTTGTCGTGGCTGTTATGACTGGAAACTTTACTCAAAGAGGAAATACATCAGTTATAAATAAATGGGAAAAGGCTAAAATGGCTTTAAATGGAGATGCCGATTTAGTTATAGAATTACCAACGATTTATAGTATTTCTAGTGCGGAAAATTTCGCAAGTGGTGCCGTAAAAATATTAAATGAATTAGGCATAGTAGATACTATTTCATTTGGTATGGAAGCAAATGACGTATCTACACTTAATAATATTGCAAATGTTTTAGTTAATGAACCACCTGAATATAAGACAATTTTGGAACATGAACTTGGCAAAGGAAACTCTTTTCCAAAGGCTAGAGAAAATGCTCTTATGATGTATTTAAACGATATAAAAAGATATGCCAATGTAGTAAAAGGTTCTAATAATATTTTAGCAATTGAATATTTAAAGGCATTGAAAAAACAAAAAAGTAGTATAGTACCATTTGGCGTAAAAAGAGAAAAAGTTTATTATAATAGTACAAAAATAATTGATGAATATGCAAGCGCAACAGGAATAAGAAATTTGTTATTACACAATCAGATAGAAGAGGTTAGAAAAGTTGTGCCAGCAAAATCATATAGTATTTTGCTAAATAATTTAAGACAAGGAACTTATGTGCTAGACATTATAGCTTACAATGATGAAATTATTTATAAATTAAGAAGTATGACAGTAAAACAAATTGCAAATTTACCAGATGTAAGTGAGGGACTTGAATATTTAATTAAAGATGTATCAAATAAAACAAATAATTTAATTGAGTTAATTAATGGAATAAAATCTAAAAGATATACACAAACTAGAATTCAAAGAATATTACTTTATGCATTACTAGGAATAACTAAAAAAGATATGGAAATGTCTAAAAAAATAACTCCATACATTAGAGTACTTGGTTGTTCAGAAAAAGGAAAAATTCTTTTATCTCAAATCAACTCTAAAGCAAAAGTTATTACTTCTTTAAAAAAATACGAAGTATCAAATAAAAATAAAAGATTTTGCATTGGTAAACAAAAAGCGCTAAACAGAATGCTTGAGATAGACAAAACGGCTACAGACATATACACAATAGGATACAAAAAAGATTCAAAGGCAGGATTAGATTATACTAAGGGACTAATATTGCAATAAAAGGTATTTATAGCTTAAATTTCGTTTTTTAAGCTACAATATATGTTCCGGAGCTTTTAGCGAGCGGAGTAACTATTTGTTAAAATTTAAATATTACATTTCTGTTACAAAGATTGAAAAAGTTTACATATTGAAATATAATTTAAACCAAAGAGGAGGAAGCAAAATGGGAGGAGAAACATTTGCGTCTTATATGCTAGGGGAAAAAGACTGGCTTAAAAAAATGGAGATAATGTATTATTTAAAAAAGAAAACAGGGATTTTTTATGATAATACAGTTATATTTAAAACGCTTATTACTAAGCTTTTCTTAGATTATTTACATAAAAATTATCCGGAAGAGAATATTGACGATAACTTAGTTATTACAGCTAGGCTTTTATGTGATTGCATGAAAAAAGAAAATGCTACTGATTTAGATGATATAAGAAGTTATGCTAAAAGAGGAGCAGAGTATTTAGCTAAGCTTGGTTTTGATGAGCGTTTTTGCAGAATATGTGAAGGCGTAAATAGATATACAATTGCAGAAAATAGAGAACCTGAGAGTGACATAATAGAGCTTACAGATCAATTTGGCGGTATGCTTTTAAATAGACCAGAAAGAGTTGGATTTAAAACTGATGAAGCGGTAGTACTTTTAAAATATAGAAATTTAAACGGAAAATATAATAGATATTTAGATAAATTTTTAGGATTTGTAAACTTTATGGATAAAGTAGAAGTATGAATTTTAAATAATAGCTTTATACAACAAGGATAGTGCAATATTATTTTGAGTTAATGAAAAACGAATTTTATTTAACAAAAAAGGTTTATGGGTAGCCTTTTAAAAACCTAAATACATTAGATAAGGATTGATTAGTATGAATGCTTTACAAACTGCGGCTGAACCATATAACACAGCCTTAAATCAAAATACTCCTGTAGGTAAGGAATCAGATAATATAAGAAGAGGAATGAACTATGCAGGAACATCTTATGATAATATCACTAGAGCTATTGCTAGAGTTGAACAAGGCGAACAGGCAATAGCTATAGATCAAGACATAAATACAGCAGAATTAGCAGCTTCCATAATGGCTGATGTTGATGGAGCTTCAAGACAAACTATGGGACAAACTTTACAAAGCCAGATAGATAAAGAAAAGTATCCACAAAATGATATATTACAAAGTCAGATAGATAAAGACAAATATCCACAATATGACAAAAAAGAGGAGTCAGATAGAAGCAACGACGATGGAAGATAACTTATAAAAAAAACTATAAATATACAATAGAGAGGACTAAACAATGAACGAAATATTTGCAGATTTACACGTACACATAGGAAGAAGTGAAAATGGAAAACCAATAAAAATAACAGCAGCAAAGTCACTAAACTTTGCAAATATTGCTAAAGAATGCTTTGAAAGAAAAGGAATAGATGTTGTAGGAATAATAGACTGCGCATCTCCTTATGTAATTGAAGATATAGAAAATTTTTTAAAAACAGGTGAAGCCTATGAAATAGAAGATGGCGGAATAATATACAAAGATAAAATTTGTATAATACTTGGTAGTGAAGTTGAAACAACTGAAACAAGAGAAGATGGAAAACATGGATGTGCACACAATCTATGTTATTTTCCAAGTTTAAAAGATATAAAAGGCTTTTCAAATGAAATGTCAAAACATATACATAATATTACTCTAAGTACTCAAAAATCAGACATTTCAGGGTATGAGCTTATTGATATAGTAGAAAAATACAATGGAGTATTAATACCAGCTCACATATTTACTCCATTTAAAAGTTATTATGGAAATTGTACAGAAAGATTATCAAGAATTTTCAAAGAAAAATATGACAAAATATTTGCAGTAGAACTTGGCTTAAGTGCTGATACATATATTGCTGATGAAATAAGTGAGCTTGCAAATAAAAATTTTATAACTAACTCAGATGCACACTCACTTCCAAAAATTGCTAGAGAATACAATAAATTATTAGTAGATAAAATTAGCTTTAAAGAGATTATGAAAGCTATAAAAATGGAAAATGGTAGAAAAATTTTAGCAAACTATGGACTTGACCCTAAACTAGGAAAATATAATAGAAGTTTTTGCGAGGATTGTAACTGCTCTATTGAAACGCCTCCACCAGCAACTGTTTGTGACAAATGTGGTGGAACAAATATTACAATGGGTGTTTATGATAGAATTGAAATTATAAAAGACCAAGAATCAAAAAGCCCAAGCTTTAGACCAAAATATAATTATCAAATACCACTTGGATTTATGCCAGGTGTGGGTGGCAAAACAATTGAAAAGCTATTATCAAACTTTGGCACAGAAATGACAATTTTACATAAAATCGCAAAAGACGATATAGAAGCAGCAATAGGTTCAAAGCAGGCAGAAATAATTGATGGCGCAAGAAAAGGTCAAATGCATATACACGCCGGTGGTGGCGGAGTATATGGAAAAGTACAAATAGGATAGAAACTTAAGCTCCATATTTTGGAGCTTAAAAGCAAATTAGTAAACTGTGAATTGTAACAAAACAAGTTCTATTTCTCCTATTTATTACATAGATATTATGTATTAGGAGGAATAGAATGAGAAATATAAAAAAAGTTATAGAGGAACATATAACTAGAAATATAAGAACATATTTTATTCTAATAATAATATTTTTATTAGGATTAATTATTGGACTAATTGTAGTAAATAATTCCTCTGAAGAGCAAGAAACCGAGATAACAAATTATATAAATACTTTTATTACAGAATTAAAAAATGGTTCAAAACTAGACTATTTTAAGCTATTAAAAAGTTCGTTCGGAAACAATTTGTTCTTAGTAATTATTCTATGGTTTATGAGTTTAGCAGTCATTGGTATACCAGCTGTTTATGGAATGGTGGGGTACAAAGGCTTTTGTATGGGATACACTATTTCATCAGTTGTTATGACATTAGGTACAGGAAAAGGCATAGCTTTTGTTCTGTCATCTATGTTAATACATAATATAATTCTAATCCCGTGTATGTTAGCAGTAGCTGTTAGCGGAATAAATCTATATAAATCAATAATGAAAGATAGAAGAAAAGAAAATATAAAATTAGAAATAATTAGACACACAGTATTTTGTCTTATAATGCTTGCAATAATGGCCATTGGGTCATTGATTGAAACATACATAAGTAGTAATTTGCTTGTAAGCGTTGTAAACTATTTATAAAAAATTAATTGTAAATTATTTATAAAAAGTCTTTACTTTTACTAAATAATTTGATATAACATAATAAGTTTAAGTAAACAATTAAAAAATATATAAGAATAGGGGAGCAAAAATGGATAAACAGATTAAACTTTTTTTAGAATTCTTACAAAATGATAAAAAATTGTCGGATAATACTCTACAATCATACAGAAGAGATATTATGCAATTTAGAGACTATGTGATGAAAAATAACATCAATTTTGCAAAAGCAAAAGAAGAAGATATCAAAAATTATTTAAAAGAATTACAAGAAGAGGGCAAAAAGACTTCTACAGCTTCAAGAAGCTTAGCTTCAATAAGGTCTTTTTATCAATTTTTACTTAGAACAAAGAAAGCTAAAAATGACCCTACAGTTTCAATACAATCTCCTAAAATAGAAAAAAGAGTTCCTTGTGTACTTACATCAGACGAAGTAGAATTATTACTTGATCAACCAAAAGATGTTGACTTAAAAGGAACTAGAGATAAGGCAATGCTAGAATTTGCATATGCTACAGGCATGAAGGTTACTGAAATAATTGATTTAAATATAGATGATATAAACTTTAATGAAGATACAGTTACTTGTTCAAATGGCAAAAAATCAAGAACTATACCTCTTGGTGCACTTGCTGAAAAAGCATTAAAAGAATACATAGACAAGGCTAGACCTATATTAATTAAAGATGAAAGCAATAAAGCATTATTTGTTAATGTAAATGGCTCAAGACTTACAAGACAAGGCTTTTGGAAAATAGTTAAATACTACAAAGAACAAGCTCACATTGAAAAAGACATTACACCACACGTTTTAAGACATTCATTTGCAACACATCTTTTACAAAATGGTGCAGACCTAAAATCTATTCAGGCAATGCTTGGACATTCAGACATATCTTCAACACAAGTATATGCACAGTTCCAAGATCCTGGTATAAAAGATATTTACAAAAATGCTCACCCTAGAGCTTAATATAAAAAGTTACAGTTCAGTTAATATATTATAAAAAAACAATATATGTTCTCGAACATTTCAAGTGAGCGCAGGCGACGTAGGAGCGGAGCGTAACGTGCTTTGCCTTAAGCGAATAGCGACCCGCGCGGCGAAATGAGAGAGAATGTATATTGGTATTTAAGAATATTTATATTACTGAACTGTAACATAAAAAAGACCCAATCGGGTCTTTTTTGCATTTGCCTCTTGACATATTCACATAATAATAATAAAATAATAAAGGAAGAATATATTTATAAATTATATATATTTGAACATTGAAAATTTAATAGAAAGAGGTGTATGATATGGAAATTGCAATGTATATCATAGTCTTTCTAGTCTCAGCAGTGATTTTTTCATTTATAGGATATATAGTAAGAAAGAAATCAGCAGAATCTAAAATACAAAGTGCTGAAAAAGAGGCACAAAGAATATTAGATAATGCGCAAAAAGAAGCCGAAAATGCTAAAAAAGAAGAAATAGTTAAGGCAAAAGAGCAAATTATTAATTCGAGAAACGAACTAGAAGAAGAGATTAGAGAGAGAAGAAGTGATATTCAATTACAAGAAAAGAGATTATTACAAAAAGAAGAAAATCTTGAAAAGAAGCTTTATTCAGCAGAGCAAAGAGAAAAGCAATTAAATAGGAGAGAAGATGAAATCGAAAAAGAAAAAGACGAAGTACAAAAACTTAAAGACTCACAATTAGATGAGTTAGAAAGAATTGCTAGATTATCTGTTGATGAAGCAAAACAACAACTATTAGCTAAAGTTGATGAAAAGTTAACAACTGAAAAGGTTGAAAGAATTAAGAAGATGGAGGAGGACATAAAAGAAAAGTCTGATGAAACAGCTAAAAATGTCATCACATATGCTATACAAAAATGTGCAGCAGACCATACTTCAGAATCAACTGTTTCAATAGTTGCTCTTCCAAATGATGATATGAAAGGTAGAATAATTGGTAGAGAAGGTAGAAATATAAAAGCTTTAGAAACTCTTACTGGGGTAGATTTCGTAATAGATGATACACCTGAAGCTGTTGTTATTTCAGGATTTGATCCACTTAGAAGAGAAGTAGCAAAAATTGCACTTCAAAAACTAATTGATGACGGAAGAATTCATCCAGCAAAAATAGAGGAAATGGTTGAAAAGGCGAAAGAAGAAGTTACAAAAACCATTAAAGAAGAAGGCGAAAGGGCCGCTATGGAAACTGGAGTACTAAATCTTCATCCTGATATAATAAAACTACTTGGAAAGCTTAAATATAGAACAAGCTATGGTCAAAATGTGCTAAATCATTCTATAGAGGTTTCAAACCTTGCTAGAATTATGGCAGATGAGTTAGGATTAGACACAAAACTTGCAAGACGTGCAGGCTTACTTCATGATATAGGAAAAGCTTTAGACCATGATATGGAAGGAACACACGTAGAAATAGGTGTGGAAATTCTTAAAAAGTATAAAGAAGATCCAAAAGTAATAAATGCCGTACAAGCTCATCATGGTGATGTAGAACCACAAACACCAGAAGCATATTTAGTACAAGCAGCGGACGCTATATCAGCATCAAGACCTGGAGCAAGAAGAGAAACTCTAGATGCTTATATCAAAAGATTGGAACAACTTGAATCAATTGCGGATTCATTTGATGGAGTTGAAAAATCTTATGCAATACAAGCAGGTAGAGAAATTAGAATAATAGTTAAACCAGAAAGAATTTCTGATGATGAAATGACTATTATGGCTAGAAAAATTGCAGAAAAGGTTGAAAATGAAATGGAATACCCAGGACAAATAAAAATTAATATGATTAGAGAAAAAAGAGTAATTGATTATGCAAAATAAACTCTAAAAAGGAAGTACCTATTAAATAGGTACTTCTTTTTACTTTGGGGACGGTCCTTTTCGTAAAAAATAATTGTTTATTTACAAATCACAATATATATTCTTTCCCATTTCGCCACGCGAGTCGCTGTTCGCTCCAGCTTGCACGTTACGCTGCGCAGTTTTACTTAGAGTTATTTAATATACTCACGCTGCTACGCTCACTGAAATGTCAAGAACATATATTGTGATTTTTTTTGAACATAAATTTTTCGAAAAGGACCGTCCCCAACGTAAAAAGGAGTACCTAACT
>CAMMLF010000058.1 GCA_946497585.1 uncultured Clostridium sp. | reverse complement strand
TGGTTGAATATATAGAACATGGTATTCCAAATATAGTTTGTGTACAACCATTTGCTTGCTTACCAAACCATGTTGTTGGTAAAGGTGTAATAAAAACAATTAGAGATACTTATCCAGAAGCAAATATTTCTGCTATTGACTATGACCCAGGTGCTTCTGAAGCAAATCAAACAAATAGAATTAAATTATTAATGGCTGTTGCTAAAGATAATTTAAAAGCTAAAAATAATAGTAAAAAGGCTATTGAAAAAGAAAATACTCAACTTTCAAGCGAAAATAGCTCAAAAAGCAAAGAAAAAGCTAAGAAATAAGTTTATATTATATTTTAACAGAAGTTTAATTAGGAGGCTTTATGGGACATTTAACACCTAAGGACAGTTACAGTAATATATCAGATATAAGTTTAGATTACTTAATAAATGATGTAGGTATAAAAGGCTTAATATTTGATTTTGACGGTACTTTACTTAGAAATAAGACAGTATCAGTAGATACACTAAATTTTCTAAAAGAAGCTAAAAATAGAGGCTTAAAATTATCAATTCTAAGTAATAACCCTTACGTAAATAAAACTATATTAAAAACTATTAATATACCTGCAACAAAAAAGTTTGCTTGTAAGCCTCTTAAAAAGCCATTTCTCGATATGGCAAAAACTATGAAACTTCTGCCTGACCAAATTGCTGTAATAGGAAATAATAGAATTTCAGACATATGGGGAGCAAATAGAGCAAATATGTATTCTATATATATTCAAAATTTGAATAGTCACAGATTTAAAAAGAGGGTAGAGGACAGGTTAAAAGATTTAGGTATAAAAAAAATAAAGTAGAGAGTTAAAACTTTCTACTTTATTTTTGCATCATTCGAACTTTTAAAATCCAATATTTTTTTATTTTCCAATACTTTTCTAGAATATATTTATCTCTTTCTTACTTGCTCATCTTCCACTACAGTTATTTCACCAGTTTCCAAACTTATTACTTTTTTAGGTTCTCTAATGAGCTCTGGCATATCTTTCTTAGGATTAAGCATCCAAGATATATGTGTAACATACCTAGCATTAGTATCTCTAGGCCCAACTAAGCCTGCTCTCGCTGAAATGTCCTTTCTTTGCTGTGAATTTAATTTAAATAGTACATTAGTTTTTGCTGAATATTTACCTTCTTGTGTTGAATTAATAATTATATCTTTACCACCTCTATAAACAGGAAATGCATCTTTTCCACTTACATTTTTAACATTTTTTGTTAAACTACCTTTAATCATATGCAACATAAGTGGAGCGTTAAATCCCTTCAAATCAATTACAATCAAAGGTTTATTTGTGTTTTCTTTTTCATCGCTTTCAAAAGATATTCCAGCATTTCTATATTCATTTGTATTAACTATAAAACTAATCATTTCTTGAATTGCTATATCTTTTTGGTCATATAAAAGTTGTGAACGATTATTAAGTAATAAAACATTATAAGCCATTGCATCTAAATCATTAAATCCATAATAGTCAATATCTTCTTGTTCAAAAATCTCCTTTATATCAAAAACCACTGTAGCTAAATTAGAATTTTTATCAACTGATTTTGCTTTTCCCGAATTTCTTTTATCATTTTTAAATTTAGTTATATAAGGAACTATTGCTCTATATTCTGCTAAATAATACATTATATCTTCATCTATAAGTTCAAATTCTTTTCCTTCACTAAAGTCCATAAAATTATTTGAATTTTGTAAAACATAAATTACCTCATTTCTTCTCTCTACTTCTTTTACGAGTCTATTAGTCCAAAATGCATTTAAAGCTACAAGCTCAGAAATTGAATAGTTCTTTAGCTTATCTTTATCCAGTAATTCTTGTTCAAAAGTTTTCTTATCGTTTATTCTAAAACTAGAAGGCATAGATAATTTTTCTAAAGTATGATTATATTCATTCTCATAATTATTTAAAGCTCCTATTTGCCTCAAAAAATCTATTTTAAGAAAAATATTATTAGCCAACATTTGAGTCAAATCTACTTTTATTATTTTTCTAAGTTCTTGAAAGTATGCTTTTTCTTTTTTTTGAATTTTATTATAGTCATATACAGAAAGGTTTCCAGCAAGTATTTTGTTTGTTTGGTCTTCTATTTCTTTCATTTCTTCTTGTATTCTTCTATCATTTGGATATTTTTTTAAATAATCTTTTAATTCCTTATACTTTAAAATATACTCCGAATAAAAAAAGCTTTTAATGAGAGATTCGTAATCATTTTCTAGATTTCCTGTAAATTCTATGCTTTTGTCACTTGCATTTTCTTTTGAATTTATTCTATTAGCAAAAAAAACATAACCTTTTGGATTAATTCTATTAATAATAGAACCATAATCTCTTGAATTAAGTAATGATTCAAGAGCTATATATCTATAAACTTGTGAAGATCTAATAGTATTGGTTTTTAGTATTAATTTTTCAAGTGCATTATTATATCCTTGAATACAATCTAAAATAGAAGCTTTTGGACTAGCTTCTCTCATTCTAGATATTAACTCCTGAAATGATTTCAAATCTTTCCTAAAAAAATGAATATCTCTTTCTTTAAGACTTTTTGTCATTGAACTTATTCTTTTACTTAATTTCATTAATTCCCCAATCTTTAAGTTTCAAAAGTTTGCTTTTTCGACTAATACATATTATAGCAAAAAAAATAATATAAAGCAAATACTTTATATTACTTTGGCGTAGGTGAGAGGATTTGAACCTCCGCGGCCCTAAAACGAACCCTACAAGTTTAGCAAACTCGCCCCTTCAACCACTTGGGTACACCTACATATATTTTATTTAATTATTATAAAGGTAACAAATCACCTTAAATATAAAAATGGCGGAGAGGGTGGGATTCGAACCCACGGTAGGCTATAAACCTACGCCAATTTTCAAGACTGGTGCCATAAACCAACTCGACCACCTCTCCATAATAGGCTACGACATTCGTAACAATAATTATAATACCACATTATTTAATTGTATGTCAATAGTTTTAGCAAAAAAAGTGGGTGGCTACTGCTAAGTAGTCACCTAAAAAGTAAAGTTATTTACTTACTTTCTCCATAGCAATATTTATGGCTTCTTTTTCTTCATAAGATAAATTATATTTAGAAGTACCCTTCACTATAGGCTTTGAATATACATTAGAGTTATCTTGTCCATAAATTGAATTTATTACAATTCCATTATTTTCTCTATCAAGCAAAGCTAAAGTAAAACTTAAGCTATTTTTAGTATTTCCAAAGGCATCATATTTGTATAGTCCAATCTTTTTAATGCAATGAGAAAGCTCTTTATTTATATTATTGCAAACTTCTATAATTTGGTCATCTCTTTTATTAAGTTCTTTTACTTGTGAAACATAACTTTCAAGCATTTTTGCAAAGTCTTTGCCTTCTCCCAACTTATTCATATTTTTTTCATAATTTTTATATATCTTTATAGAAATACCTAAGCTTATAATTGCGATTATAAGAGAGATAATTGATAAGATAACTAAATATATGTCTTGCATGTTTTACACCCCTTATTGTTGATTTTTAACTAAATCTAGTAATCTTTCTAGGTCATCATTTGAATTATACTCAATAACTATTCTTCCACTACGCTTTTTTGGTGTTAATTTTACTTTTGTTCCAAAGAAACTTTGAAAACTATCTTCAATTTCTCTATATAAAGGTTCATACTTAGCTGTAACTTCTTTTATAGTCTTTCTATTTTTCATAGATTTTTCTAATTCTTTTACAGATTGACCTTTTTCTATGATTCTTAGAGCTGCTTTGTATTGTTTATCTGGATCAGTAATACCAAGTAATGACCTACAATGTCCTTCTGATAATTTACCTTCAATAGCTAATTCCATTACTCTTTTATCTAAGTTAAGTATTCTTAATGTATTTGTTACAGCTGTTCTATTAATTCCTAATTTGTCAGCTAATTCTTGTTGTTTTAAATTATAATTATCTATAAGTTCCTTATACCCTAAAGCTTTTTCAATAGGATTTAAATTTTCTCTTTGAATATTTTCTATCAAAGATATTTCTTTAACTCTTTGCTCATCTTCATTTCTTATCAAACAAGGTATTTCTGTTAAACCTGCTATTTTAGCAGCTCTCCATCTTCTCTCACCAGCTATTATACTATAATAATCTTTCTTTTGCTCTACTATAATAGGTTGTAAGACACCATAAGTTTTAATTGATTCCGCTAATTCGTTTAATGTATCTTCATTAAATTTTTTTCTTGCTTGAGTTGTATTAGGTTCTATTTCTATTAATTTGATATTTTTTATATTTTCGCTATTATTTTCAGTCTGCTTCATTTCCTTTAATACTGAACTTTCTGCAAATAAAGCATCTAATCCTCTTCCTAATCCTGCCATATGTATATTCCTCCTTAATAATAAATCTTCATTTATTATATACTCGTTAATTATATTTCGTCAATGTTTTTTTATTAAATAATTTTAATTTTTCTTGTTATTTTAGTATAAAACGAGCTTATTAAATTATGTGTCTTTATTATGTTTATCTATTGTTTATTCTTTTTTAATATTTCTTTTGCAAGTTTTTCATAGCTTCTAGCACCTTTTGACATAGGGTCATAAATAGCTATTGGTAAACCATAACTTGGAGCCTCACTTAATCTAACATTTCTTGGAATGACTGTTTCAAATACTCTGTTCTCAAAGTATTTGTTTACTTCTTTAACAACTTGATTAGACAATTTTGTTCTTGCATCATACATAGTAAGAACAGCACCTTCAATAATTAAATTTCTATTATAATATTTTCGAACAAGTTCTATTGTTTTTAGAAGTTCTCCAACCCCTTCTAATGCAAAATATTCGCATTGAACTGGTATAAGCACACTATCTGAAGCACTAAGAGCATTAAGCGTAATCAAACCAAGTGATGGTGGACAATCTATAAAAACGTAGTCATAATAATCTTTAACTTTATCTAATTTATCTTTAAATCTATACTCTCTACCCACTGCAGATACTAGCTCAACCTCTGCTCCTGCCAAACTCATGTTCGCCGGACACACATCAAGATTTTTAACCTTCACTTTTTGAATAGTATTAGAAATTTCTACATCATTTATTAATACATCATATGTCGAAAATTCGCAATCTTTGCTAATCCCTAAACCACTTGTTGCATTGCCTTGTGGATCAGCATCAACTAACAATACTTTTTTATTTTTTTTAGCAAGTATTGAGCTTAAATTTATTGTGGTTGTAGTCTTTCCGACTCCTCCCTTTTGATTTGCTACAGATATTATTTTTCCCACTTTTGTCCCTCCATTTCTCTTAAATATGATATAAAAAAAAATACAATATGTCAATAAATATTGTATTCTTTTTTATAAAATTTACAATTACAATGTTACAGTTCGGTTAATAAAAATTCTTAAATACCAATATACATTCTCTCTCATTTCGCCACGCGGGTCGCTATTCGCTTAAGGCAAAGCACGTTACGCTCCGCTCCTACGTCGCCTGCGCTCACTTGAAATGTTCGAGAACATATATTGGTATTTTTATAATATATATACTGAATGTAACATTACAATGGTTCTTTACTTGGCGTTCCAGCTTTTCTTGGATATTTTGATTTAGTTTTTTTTATCTTTTTAATAACTATTATATTTCTTTCATTGTCATTATCAGATAAATAAAAATTATCCACCCTTTCAATTTCTCCGCCTAATTCTTTAATTGCATTTTGAGCTCTTTCCAATTCTTCATTTACATTAGCACCTTTCATACAAATACATTTTCCACCTATCTTAACAAAAGGAAGCATATATTCTGTTAAAGTACTTAAATTTGCAACTGCTCTTGAAACAGCGACATCATATTTTTCTCTATAAAGTTTATTCCTTGCAATTTCTTCTGCTCTTCCATGTATAGCTTGTATATTGCTTAAATCTAATTTTTCAATAACTATATTCAAAAAGTTTATTCTCTTATTAAGCGAATCTAGTAATGTTATTTTTGTATTTTTATTCATTATTTTTAAAGGGATACCCGGAAAACCAGCTCCTGTGCCTATATCAATAACTTTATCATCCTCATTTATATATTTAAGCACTGTAAGTGAATCTACAAAGTGTTTTAATTTAATCTCTTCTGGCTGAGTAATTGCAGTTAAATTAATTTTTTCATTCCATTCCAAAAGCAAATTCATATACTTTTCAAAACTTTTTATTTGCTCATCATTTATTTTTATATCAAATTCATTTAATTTTTGTTTAAAATCCATAATTTTTCCTTTCTAAAAATATATTATCTAAAATCAATATACATTCCATAGCATTTAGCTACCTGAGACAGTGTGAGGATTCCTATTAATAGTTTCTAAATATATCAAAAGTACAGATATATCAGCTGGTGAAACACCTGAAATTCTTGATGCTTGTCCTACTGAAAGCGGTCTAACCTTATTTAATTTTTGCCTTGCTTCTAGTCTTAAGCCCTTTATTTGTTCATAATTAATATTTTCTGGCAACTTTTTATTTTCTAATTTTTTGAATCTTTCAACTTGTTCACTCTCTAAATTTATATATCCTTCATATTTTAAAGAAATATTAACTTCATCAGCTTCCTGTTTTGTTAAATTTGGTCTATTATTATCTAGCTCTGCTAAAATATTATAATTTAATTCTGGTCTCTTTAAAAGCTCTGAAAGCCTTACACCTGTAGTAATTGGACTTGTATTATTCTTCTTTAAAAATTCATTTACTTCTTCAGTTGGTTTTATTATTGTATTTCTAACTCTTTCAATTTCGTTCTCAATATTTTTCTTTTTATTTAAAAATCTGTTATATCTATCATCTGAAATAAGTCCAACATTATGTCCTATTTCAGTAAGTCTTAAATCTGCATTATCTTGTCTTAAAAGTAGCCTATATTCAGCTCTAGAAGTCATCATTCTGTATGGTTCGTTTGTTCCTTTTGTAACTATATCATCAATTAAAACACCAATATATGCTTGTGATCTATCCAATATTATTGGTTCCTTATTTTGTATTTCTAAAGATGCGTTAATGCCTGCAATTAGCCCCTGTGCAGCTGCTTCCTCATATCCAGAAGTACCATTTATTTGTCCTGCAAAGAACATTCCCTTAATTTTTTTATGTTCTAAAGATAATTTTAACTCTTGAGGATCAATACAATCATATTCTATAGCATATGCCGGCCTTGTAAATTCAACATTTTCCATACCTGCAATAGACCTGTACATAGCTATTTGTACGTCTTCTGGAAGTGATGAACTCATTCCTTGAACATACATTTCATCTGTGCCTCTGCCAACTGGTTCAATAAATATTTGATGTCTTTCTTTATCAGCAAATCTAACAACTTTATCTTCAATAGAAGGGCAATATCTAGGCCCTGTACCTGTTATTTTTCCTGAATATAAAGGAGATCTGTCTAGATTTTGTCTAATAATTTCATGAGTTTTACTATTTGTATAAGTTAAATAACAATCCATTTGTTCTTTATCATTTTTTAAAGTATCATCCATAGAAAATGCCTCTATTTCAGCATCTCCTTTTTGTACTTCCATTTTAGAAAAATCTAAACTTCTTCTATTAACTCTTGCTGGAGTACCTGTTTTAAATCTATTTAACTTTATTCCTAAATTATTTAGTACATCTGACAATTTATTTGCTGCTGCAACCCCATCAGGTCCACTAGAATATGAAGTTTCTCCTATATATATTTCACCTTTTAAATATGTACCAGTTGCCAAAATAACTGCCTTAACTCCATATATAGCCCCAACATTAGTTTCTACAGACTTAACTTTTCCCTCTTCTACAGTAATATTAACAATTTCAGCTTGTTTTAAATACAAGTTTTCTTGTTTTTCTAAAGTATGTTTCATTTCAGCTTGATATTTTTTTCTATCAGCCTGAGCTCTCAAAGAATAAACTGCTGGTCCTTTAGATTTATTTAACATCTTTAATTGTACATAAGTTTTATCAATATTTTTTCCCATTTCTCCGCCCAAGCAGTCAATTTCTCTTACAATATGCCCCTTTGAACTACCTCCAATATGAGGATTACAAGGCATATTAGCAACTGCTTCTAAGCTAATTGAAAAAACTAATGTCTTCATCCCCATTCTTGCACAGGCTAAGCCTGCTTCACAACCAGCATGTCCTGCTCCTATAACTGCTACATCATAATCTCCTGCATAATAACTCATAATTTCCTCCATTTAGAATAATATTTTTCCACATTTTAATATTTATTTTATAATATTTAAATTTTTATAACATTTTTTCAAAAAGTTTTCCACATTTTATCCACATTATTTTGTTCGCGTTTCACAAAACCGAACACCCAAATCTGTTAGATGTGAAACTTAAACTATAAGCAAAATTTTTCATATTTTCAAATCCTAAAATTTCAAGTTTTTTTGACTTATCATCTTCGATATTTCGTAAACCACTTTTAGAATTTTTAATTTTTGTTCGCTTAGAAATATCGTTGAAATAACGATATTTCAGCATTTTCTTTTTCTATTTTCCCAAACAAAATTTAGCAAATATTTCATTAATAATGTTCTCCGAAACATTCACACCAGTGATTTCTCCTAAGTCTTCCATTGCCTGATTTATGTAAATGCTTATTATGTCTACTGGCATATTGTTTCGCACAGTTTCTATCGCGTCTAAAATGTTTTGTTTTGCTTTAATTATTTGATTTTTATGTCTCTCATTTGTAATAAGAATTTCATTATTGCTTGAAATTTCATTCAATTCAAACATTTTTTTAATTTCATCATATAAATTCTCAAGGCCCATTTCCTCTTTTGCAGATATTTTTATTACTGGTTTATTTAATTTATTAATTTCTTTTTCCATTTGATTATTATCTTTCAAAACATCCACTTTATTTAGCAAAATTATTGCTTTTTTATCTCTAATAAGTTCAATAATTTTCCTGTCATCCTCATCCAAAAAGCCCGAAATATCAAAGATTGCTATAATTAAATCAGCATCATTTACAAGCTTTTTACTCTTTTCAACACCTATTTTTTCTATAGTATTTTCTGTGTCTCTGATACCAGCAGTATCAATAAGTTTTAAAGGAACTCCATCTATATTTAAGTATTCTTCGATCGTATCTCTTGTAGTACCAGCAATATCACTAACAATTGCCCTATCTTCTTTAAGAAGACTATTTAAAAGTGATGACTTTCCTGCATTTGGCTTACCTATAATAACCGTTTTAATACCATCTTTTATGATTTTTCCCTTATTAAAGCTATTTTCAAGCTCTTTTAAAAGACTATGTATTTCAGTTAAGTTTTTAAGAGCTTCAGAATTAGTAACCTCTTCAACATCATATTCTGGATAATCAATAGTAACCTCTATATTAACCATAATATCGAGCATTTTCTGCTCTATATTCTTGATTTTTTTAGAAAGATTACCTTCAAGCTGATTTATAGACTCTTTAGCCTCCATTTCTGTCTTAGAATTAATTAAATCAATTATTCCTTCCGCCTGTGATAAATCAATTCTACCATTCAAAAAAGCTCTTTTTGTAAATTCTCCGGGTTCTGCAAGTTCTGCTCCATTTTGCAAACATAACTCCAATATTCTTTTTTCTACAACAGTTCCTCCATGAGAATTTATTTCACACATATTTTCAGTAGTATAACTTTTGGGTGCTACAAAATATGATACTAAAACTTCATCAATTATTTCATTATTTTTTGGATTTACAATATTTCCATATTTCATTGTATATCCTTTTATATTTTTCGATTTATTTTTTGGTATAAAAATTTTATCTATTATTTCAAAAGATTGTCTTCCAGACAATCTTATTATTCCTATACCTCCGTTTCCACTTGCTGTCGAAATTGCGACAATTGTTTTTTCCATTTTTACCTCCATTTTCTAAATTCGCATCAAAATCGTCAAATTTAAATTTTACCCCTTTAGTAAGCAAGTTATATTAATTATTTATAAAATCTTCTTATTTTTGATTTTCATGCGTAGTTTTTTATTTGATTTTAACATTTTTCGACAAGATTTTTTCTTTTTTATAATTTTATTTATTATTTTTAGTCAATTTATTTTTTATTTAATTATTTAATTTTATTTTTAATTATTTAATTTTTTTAATTATTTTTTAATTATTTTTAATTTATTTTATTTTTATTTTATTT
>CAMMLF010000057.1 GCA_946497585.1 uncultured Clostridium sp. | reverse complement strand
TTTTTCCTTAAACTAAAGAAAGTTATTGGGTAATTTCTTCACTTTTGTGTGTGCGTGCTCCACACTCTTTTTTTTTTGTATTTTTATTATTTTTTTGCATCTATTACACTTTAATTCTGCATCTATATTAGTTGCAAAGATTAGTGTATGTCCACAATTCGGACATTTTATTTTCTCCATTTTGTCCTCCACTTTATTAATCATCAAATAATTCACCTCGATGATTAATTTTCTTTTCTAGTTCATAATATGTAAGTTTTTGTAACCTAAAATCATAGTTATTTTTATAATGCTGATATAATGCTAATAGTTTCCTTATAGTCATTCTTCCTACTTCTTTTTCAGTGAATCCTAATAGACAATGTCCTATAAATAATAACCACGAGAAATCAATGATATAATCTTCGTCATTCTCGTGGATTACGCGTTTTTTTCTTCATTTGATTCTCTTTTAGTGGAATCTATAACTGTCTCTTGAACTTTTTTGGTCAAATTTTCTAAACCAATCTCTGTAATTAATCTTCCAACTTGTTTGCCATTTAAAAAGCTTCGTTTATTTTCTCTACTTTCGTTTTCTATGTCTATTCCTTCATTTATCATTTCTAATATTCCAAACTTTAATGCTCCTATATTTACTTCTTGCTCTTTTCCATCTGTCATCTCTCCCCATTTCTCATAGGAACCATATTTGTCCTGAATCTTTTCAATTACATTTAATGTAAAGGCTAAAGGATAGTCGACTCCATTAAAATTTATATGTCTTATTATATCTTGCATAATATCCTCCTAAAAAACAAAGAAAGCAAATTATTTATTTGCTTTCTTCTTTTTTTCATCATTTTCTTTTTTGTTATTAGTCTTTTCAACATCAGTTTCTTGAGTGTCTATTTTTTCATTGTCTTCTTTTTTATCTTCAGTCTCTTCAACATCAGCTTCTTGAGTGTCTATTTTTTCATCCTCTTCTTTTTTATTTTCAATTTTTTCGACATATTGTTTTATTTCTTCATATCTTTTATCTGTTACATCGATTTCATCATCTAGTTTATATACTTTTCTAGTATATTTATCTCTAAATATTGTTTTTACAACAACTTTCATAAATATCTCCTTTCTATGCTGCTGGTGTCAATAAGCCATCTAAATATTCTTGGGCTTCTGTTAATGTCTCAAATGTTTGTACCTTTTTCCAATCTCCAACTTTCATACCATTAATTTCTTCTAATAGTTCCATTACCTTTGCTTCTATAGAAACTGTATTATATTCTACTGATTCTCCTTTTGTCTTGCTATCCGCAGTAATTTTAGTAATTTGGATTCTAGGAAGAAATTCTACTTTATATTTTTTTACACCATTATAAACTTTTGTAACAATATGTCCATATCCTAACTCTGGTGCAGTATCTTCTGAATTTTCAGTAATTTCTTTTTCAGTTATTGTACAGCCTTTAACATCTGCATATGTTTCATCATCCACATCATCAATAGTTAAATTTATTGTAGCTCCATTAAATGAGTTATCTTTTTCAACCTCTTTATCGTCGGCAAATAAGCTAGCGTCATTTCTTTCTTCTGATAATGAAGCATCAATTAATCGACCTAAAATTGGAACTTTTTCTTCTTCTAGTGTTTTATACTTCTTTGTTGTATAATCAATTTTATTATATTTGGCACTTCTTAATCCTATATTAGCCATATTATATTTCCCTCTCTTTCTTAAATGAACATGTCCTGTGATATAACCCTGTTTCTTCTTCATACATTTCAGGACTATCTCCATACCATATCCACTCATTTTCTTTCATTTTATTTTTTATTGAACTTAATATATTTAAATAATTGTTTACACTATAAATATCTATATCTACATTTACTTCACTTCTTATTATTTCATCGTCACTTGCAAAAGATGGCTCTTCATCTAACATTGTCCAAGTTACATAAGTTTTACTAGATCCTTTATATCTTAGATGTGCAACTGGAACATCTAGTGTAGATAGAATTTTTTTAACTTCACTTTCCATATTACTCCTTTGGCAAATATTTTTCTTGAACTTTTTTCATTGCATCTTCTATTTGAGCTTTTTTAAAAGATTTTCTAAAAAATGGTCTTTTACTTTCACCTGAGCTTGTCCCATACTCCCTTGCTAAAGCAATTAATGGAATTGGTACTCCATTAGGATATTGTTTTGTCTTTTTCGATGTGTCGTAACCGTAAAATCCAACTTTGCAATTTACTCCATCATCTGATGGAGTTCTATATACTTTTGTTATTGTAAGACCTTTTTTCAAACTTTTAACAGATTTAAAAGACTTACTCATATTAGATTGTATATTTTTATATACTATAGTTGCACCAGCCTTAGTCATCTCTCCCATCATCTCAAAAGTATTGTCATAAACATCTTCAAATTGTTTTATTAGCTCAGTAGGAAGCATTGCCTGAAATCTTGCCATTATTTTGTTATCCTTTTGCATTGCATTTCAAGTTCAATATTTGCTTCGTCTATATTATTCAGATATTCAACTGTATACACATTATTTTTGTATTTAATATATACTTTTCTATTTGAATCGTAATATGTGTCTTCAACTTTCTTTGAATATCTTATCGTAAAATTAGTATATGCTTTTTCAAAATCCGAACCACTTGTAATTAATGTGTAACCTTTTGTAGTTTTTACTTTTGCAAAAGGTTCAAGAATAATGTGGTCCTGTTTAGAAACAAAACCATCATTATCCTCTACTTCTTTAACTTGATATATAGATATTTTTTTATCATAATCTCCAGCATTAATCATAGATTATTCCTCGTATGCATATCCAGAATTGTTTTTACTGTATTATTTATACTTTTTCCATCAACATACATGCTTTTGTTATCATACATATCTTGGCATAAAATATAAACTACAATAACAAAGTCCGAATAACTGTCTAGCGTTTCCGCTTCTTGGTTATCGGACTTTTCTGGTATCCCTGTATAATTTTCTATATAATTTTTAGCAATATTTAAATACATTTCAAGTTCTTTTTTTATGTTTTCGTCAATCTCCGCTATTCTAAGATAGTCAGCAATATTTTCAACAGTAATTTCACTTACCTTCATTTTGCCCTCCTTTTGGGAAGTATTTACTAAATTAAGCTACAGGAGTATCTTCTGTACCTGATACAGCAACAGCTATTTTTTGTGTATTTTCTACTTTTGCATCCAATTCTGAGTATCCTACAACACCTATTGCATGTTGTGTAGCAAATCTTTCTAATAGTATTTGAATTTCCATTGCTTCAGATTCTTTAACTGCTAATCCAGAGAAATCTCCATAGAATATAACAGGTTTTGAAGCTGTTCCTAATTTTTCAGCCTTTTCTGAGCAATAAACTGGTTTTCCTAGTAATTCATAATCCCATTTTTCATTAAATGCTCTGTTTAGAATATAATTACCGTCACTATCTTTTAATTTTCTTATTTTCTTACGAGTATCTCTATTCATAATCCAATAAGCATTAGCTTGATAAGTATCTGGAACGGTTTCTTGTATATCTATTAGCTCATCTGCTGTTACACTTGACTTGTTTTCTAATGTAATTTTCATGTTTGTTGAATCATAAGAACCTGCTATACCTGAAATCTTGCTAGCTGTTCCGTTTAAGCATTCTCCTTCATAGAATAATTTGAATTTCTCAGCCATTTTATTTACAACATAATCTGTTAAATTAAAATCATTGTTGTTTAATAATGATTTTGATATTTTGGTTAACGCTCCAATTAAGAATCCTGTTAACTCAACAGTATTAAACTTGCCAGAATGAGATACAAGCTCATCAAGTTCATCAGCATAGTCAACTGTTACATCATCTGTTGTATCATCATATTTTGGAACTGCTAATGTTCCTTTTGCATCATATCTAGTTGCACTAGCATATAATGGAGATATTTCAACCACTTTATCAATTATTTTTTGAGCAATTGTTTTTGGAATTATTGAACCATTATCTGCTTTTGATAATTGTGTTTCACTGTTTTGAGGCACACCATTTACAGTATTTCTTATAAATTGTGCAAATGCTTTTACATCTTTTTCTTCTTGTGTTAATTCTTTCTTATCTTCTACTTTTTTTAATTCCATTTTATTTATTCTTGCATTTCTTTCTAGTGTAGCATCAATATCTTTAATTTCTTTTTCCATTTCATCAAAGTCTTTGACTTCATTTTCATTCATAGCTCTTTTTTCTTTTTTTGCTAAATCTAAAATTCCTTCCATTTTCTCTTGTAAATCATTTCTTTTTTCAATTAATTCTTTTTCGTTCATATTCTTACCTTCCTTTTATAAATTTTTTATAAAATAAAAAAAGTAACCATTTCTAGTTACTTTTTCTTATCTTTTTACAGCTAATAGCCTTTTTTCATAATCTGAGTAGTCAAATTTAGGCTCTTTTGCTTTATTCATCGCAATTTTAAGGCTTTGTGGTACATTTTTATAATTTTTTAATAAATCTGAAACACACGCAGCAACTTGCTTTTGCTCTTGTAATATATTTATATTAAATATTTCCTCTGTTTCTTTTGCTCCTAACCAACTTTCATCACTTATTAGTTCTTTCAATTTATTCTCATCTACTTTTGATTTTTTCATATAAAGAGGTATCATTGTAGAATTTTCCACAGTATCTAACAAGTTTATATACTTTTGAAAATCGACTGCATTTCCTTCACAATATCCTACAGGTTTGTGTATCATTATCATAGAGTTTTCATACAAGTTTATATCATCACCCATCATCAAAATGAATGTTCCTGCACTAGCACATAAGCCGTCAACAAATGTATGTATTTTAGTTCCCGTATCTTTTAATCTTTGAAGCATACTGCATATTGTAGTTGCAACAAATACTTCTCCACCAGGAGTATTCATATAAATATTTAAATCTGATATGTTTCCTAAATTGTCTAATTCTTTTTTAAAACTTTGTAACCCTATTAAGTTTTCATCTTTTTCTCCTGTCCACCAATCTGTATCATCGGTTACAATTTCTCCGTAAAAATAGAGGTCTGCACTTAAATCTGGAATTATATTCTTAATTTCATAAAACTTATTCTTCATTTTGTTCACCTCCCTTCACATCTTCATCTATATTTGAATTGTTATCTTGCTCATTTTCTTCATTTGTTTCAGCCATCTTAACCATTTTATTAGTATTTGGTGTATATATCTGTTTAGTCTTTGGATTCAACAATACGCTTCCTAAACCTATATTTACTAAGTCCAATCCATCTAAAGCATCATCACCCTCTAAGTATCTAACTTCATTTCTTGTTTTAAATCCTGTTTCGATTGCAATCTTATAAGCTTCATATCTATCTTTTATTGAACACTTAATTAGTTCTGTATAATCTGGAGCAAAATAAAAAGACTTTTTTTCTTTTTCAAGTAAAAAGTCCCTATTTAATGCTGTACAAAAAGCATTTGCAATTGGCATTACTGCATTTTTTATAAATTCTTCATTTGTTTTTCCTATATGGAATATTTCTTTTACTTCATCACTAAATGTCTTGTTCTTCTCGTTTAATTGATTTTCAACTGATGTGTTTGAAGCTTCTTGAAATTCCATTCCATCGTTTAAAATAACGCAGCTAGAATTTCCATTAAAATAATTATTCCATGCAATTCTTAATTCTTCCATGCCTTTTTTATCTAAGTGCTTTTGAGACCTTAAAAATCCTTTTTTATTTCCGCCAGTTCTCATTAAATCAAGATCATATAATATTCTTTTATATGCGGTTTCTAAGCATTTACTTATTTCTTTTGTATATCCAATACCAGATGCTCCATCTTTTGTGTTTCTTAGTAGCTTAATAAATTCATATGGTCTATAATTTTTTCCATCTACCAATATAGCATAATTCTTAAATATAGCATCTGTATTTTTTTCAATTACGATTTTATTATCTTGAACATAATTAACTCCTGTAAATTTATTTCCGCTTCTTTTAATATAAGCATATCCACCTTTTCCCAATAAATAATCTTCACATAATGCTTTTTTGAACTGAAAACCATCTAATGTATCTTTAGTATCATTGTTTATGATGTTTGTGCGTTCATCTTCTAATTCAGATGTTTGTTTTTTTCCATCTTCTGTTGTCTTTTTATATAGTTTTATAGGTATCATTGCAAATGAATCACAAATTAATCCTACTGCACTAGAAACTGCTGGTATTGTTAATGCTTTTTCTCTATTAATATCTTCTCCATTCATTATTGCATTTAACAAAACATCATCTACAGAATTTTCGTCTATTGTTGATTCATTTTTTATTAATTTTTTTATAATGTTTCTTATTCTCACACTATTGCCTCCTTTTAGAAACTTTGACATACAAAATTATCCTCATTTAACATTCGTTGTTGTAGTAAATATATTGCAATTATAGTACTTACAACCATATCAACCTTTCCATTTGACTTTTTCTTATTAACATATTTATTTAAGTTAGTGTCCTCAACGCATCTAGCATTTTGAAAATTTATTTCATATAGTCTGTCCCCGTCGTAGCTAAACTTTCTTTGTAATATACTTTCTTGCAATAATTTCGTTGGCATATGTAATACACTTGAATGTTGTTTTACTTCAACTGTCTCATAACCTGCTTCTTGTAATTTATTTGCTGTAGAAATACAATTATACCTATCATATCCTATCTGTACTATATGTACTCCATATTCTTTTTCTAAATTCATAACAAATTTTTCTACAAAGCTATAAGAGATAATCTCTTCTCCGCAAGCAAAGCAACTTCCATCTTCTATAAATCTTCTATAATCAGTTCTTTCACGGCGATTTTTTTCTTCTATTCTATCTTTTGGAATAAACGCCCAAGATTTTGCAAATATCATATCGTCTTCCATTGTTACCATTGATACAGATGTATTATCATTTGTCATAGCTAAATCTAAGCCTAAATATACATCTTTTCCACTCCATTCGAAGATACCTCTAGTATTTTTGCATAATCTTAATTTGTCTAATTTTATAAATTCTTCTCCTGAATTTGATGGCATAAAGAAATTCATATGTTTTGTTAAAAATTCAGTTCTTTCTTCTGGTTTTGCTAATGCTTTTTTTCTACTTTCCCTTATTTCGTTATAATTTTCTTCAACCCTTAGCGGATTCGCCATTTGTAATCCTATATCATCCCATAAATGATCTTCTGTTGCATAATATACTAGGGCAAATAGTCTATCGTCAGTTTCTAAGCCTTTATATATTTTTTTCAAATAATCTAACTCACCAAGCATTATAGATTTGTCCTCAGCATATGCTGTTGTCAATCTAAACATTAGTGGATTTCTTATATTCAATTGCCCTGATTTCATTGCTTCAACATTTGAATTATCTTTCATTGCTCCAAATTCGTCAGCAATAAATGCACTAGGTTTGATAGAGTTATTTCTATTTGCTTCTGCTGTACGAGGTTGATAAAAAGAATGTGTTAATGTACATTCTAGCCTACCACTTAGAGTCTTAGGTATATTAAAATATTGTCCCACACTTGGACTTACTTCTAAAATCTGTGCAATTGCTTTCTTTACTTCTCCTGCTAAGTCTCTGTCAAGACAAATTGAATAAAATTCCGAATAGTTATCTTCTGTTAACATTAGTATTATAAAGATTAATGCTGCTAAGAAAGTTTTTGTGTTTTTTCTTGGTATGAATAGATCAACCTCTCTGTATCTGTATTTTTTTGCATCTGTTTTATATCTCCAGCCGAAAATATTTGCAAGAAAAAAGGCTTGGAAATTTTCCAAACCCTCATATATACATTTTCCAGTAATATGTAATCCTGTTGCAAAATTCAATAATTTTAATATTCCTTCTATAATTCCTATCTTTTTAGTATCAAAATAATAAGGATAATAATCATTATTTTGCTTTTCCAGATCCTCTAAAAACCATTCACATTGTTTTTTTACTTCAAATGTAGTTATTTCTTCTCCACTAATACAATCATCTGCATACTTCTTGGCTTTTTCTAATAGCATTATTATTCACCTCTTAGAACTTTTAAAAGTGGATCCTCAGTATCTTTATCTGCTTTCTTTGGTATACTTCTTAATGCTGACGCTATTGTCATAACATTTTCTTTTTCTATTTCAAGTAGCATTTTTCTTTTATTTGATATTTCTCTATCAACTGATAACATAGAATTTATCATTTTTGCTATTTCTTTAGCATATTCTAGTTTATAAGTTAACACATCATTATCATTATCCATATCTTTTGTTATTTTGTTTGATTCTTCTTCTAATTCAAATATTAGTTTATAGATTTCTTCTCTTTTCTCTTCCAAATCTACACATTCAGCTTGAAGGAGACAATATCTATTAATAACCGCTTCATATATTGCATCGTTCTTATCTATGTTTTCTAGTAGTTTTACTATTCTCTTGTATTCTTTATGAGCTATTTTATTTTTCTTAGTTTCTTTTCTCTCTTTTATTTTTGTTTCAGTCATTAAAGATTTTTCTCCATTTTCTCTTAGCTTGAGTTCAGCCTTTGTTCTATGTGATTTTCTTTCAGCTTCTAACACTTTAAATGGTTTTGGTGGTGTTGGCATATTTTTCATCTCCTTTAGTTATATTTTGATGTGGGAATTTTTTTCAAGTGAAGGTAGGCGGTAGGTGTAGAAAATTATTTTATTTTTAAATTTTTATGATAGGGGGGATTATTTATATTTTGCTTTCCTGTTCATCAATTATTTTTTGAACAATTTTTCTAGGTATTTCTCCTCTTTCACACATCTTATGATGATATTCACAAACTGTTAATAAATTATCATTATCCAACCTTTTATCATAATTCTCATTGATTGGTATATTATGATGTACACTTAAATCTTTCGTATTGTATTTATTTCTTGTATTATATAATTCTCTAATACATATTTGGCATAAATTTAAATCTCTTTGTTTTATTTCTTCACGTTTCTTTTGCCATCTGTTAGTTCTTCTGAATCTATCTGCTTCTGATATTTCTTTTTTTCTTTTTGGTCTTTTATCACAAATATATTTACTATCATGTATTTTTCCACAGTATTGACAGCTTATTAACATTATTCTTCATCTCTCTGTTTCATTTTGTTATTTATTGCATTAATTTTATTTAATATATAATTTATAATTGCTCTTATAATTGCATATATTATCACTATGCTAATTATTCCGCAGATAATTGCCAAAGGACTAAGAATAATAAGTATTAAAATTTTCATTTCTTTAACCTCTTTTTACAATAATCTTTGCAAACATAATTTATACAGTTTGCTTGTCCATCTATTTGCATAACTATATTACAGTCTTGATAATTCTCATCATTACTATGTATGCAATATGGACAAATCTCTTCTTTATACTTTTTTAATACTTCTTCCATAGTTTACTCCTTTTATATTAAAAACAGTATTTAAAGCATACATCACCGCTAGCTTTCTTGTGCACCAGACTAGACTTTTACCAGTTTGTGTATGCTCTAAATACTATCTTTAACTGCTCCTTAACTAGAATAGAGCTGTCCTTTACTAAGGCTTATTAAGAAAGGAGGTGTTTTTCACCAAAAAAATATCTAGTATCTTGCTTGTTCTCTGTAATTAAAAAACATTATATATCCTAGCCTTCGCATTGGTATCCGATTTTAATTTGAACCTCAGCACTATGCCCCTCCACATAGCTTCGTGTAGAGGGCTAGAAGAGAATTAACTCTTTCAAAATAATTACAGAATAGATATCTATATTATAAAATCAATGTAGTAGCTAATTACATTGTTTCTATAATCAATTAAATATTTTATATAGATTAGGATTTGCACCTAACATGATAAATACAGGTCATTTTATATTTATCTTACACAATATGACCAGAGTCCGCGCCTCTGCGTATTAGCGTCTACTATTACCATTCAGCAGATTCAATTATGTTTAGAATAAGCCGTTTAGTTTTACCAAGTATAAAATTAATCTATACTTGTCTATTCCGCCACTATATAAAAAAGAACTTATCTGTTTTAGACAAGCTCTTAAAATTGATGTTACATTTTTGTAATTTTTTTGTAATAATTTATTGATTAAAATATTCTTTTGTCGTATAATAATTTTATCTCCACACTTTTCTTAATCGACTTTCTTCCGTTTAAGGAGGTGATAAGATGGATAAACTCATAATGCTTGGAGTATTAGTTGTTATT
>CAMMLF010000056.1 GCA_946497585.1 uncultured Clostridium sp. | reverse complement strand
AAGCAAAAGTATTTCAAATTAGAAGGAGCAATAGCTATATGAAAGGTGTTTCAATTGAAGAGCGTGCAATAAATTTAGCACAGTATATTATAGATTCAAAAGATACAGTAAGAGGAACTGCGAAAAAATTTGGTATTTCAAAAAGTACGGTACATAAAGATGTTTCTGAACGTTTACTTGAGATAAGTCCCGCTCTTGCCTATGAAGTTAGGAAAGTTTTAGATGAAAATAAAGCCGAAAGACATATTAGAGGAGGTATGGCAACAAAATTAAAGTATAGTCATTTACATAAAGCGAATTAAAAATGATAGTTATTGTACAAAAATAATTATAATTTTAAAATTTCGACAAAATTTTATGCTTTGAAAAGGCTTAATTTAAGCCTAAAGCAGAATTTATAAAAAAATTTTAAATTTTTTGTGACAACATATTGCATTTTTCGACAAAATATGATAAATTATTTGTAGCGGAATAAGTTTACGAAAGTAAATTTAGGAAGCATTCCAAATACCAACTAATTCGAAGGAGATATTGAGTATGCAGAATATCTCCTTTTTTATGTGCAAAAAAAAGATTTAGCCTATTCACTTTTTATTTAATAAGCCAAACCTTTATTTTTTATATTTCTTCTAAACTATCTCTCATTATTTTATCAAACTCTGGCAACTCTTTCTTTAAAATAACTGGTTTTCTAGTTTTTAAATTAATAAAGCATAATTCTGTATCTCCAGTTGCAACCAATTCTCCGCTTCCTACTTTTTTCATTACATAACCAATTGTTATTTTTACGCTATTATATTTTAATACCTTAGTTTCAATTTCTACACTATCTCCAAATGTACTGCCATATTTATATTTGCAATTAACAGATAAAATTGGGGATGTAATACCCATTTCTTCTAATTTATCAAATCCAAATCCTATATTATCAAGCCAGTATACTCTTGCCTCTTCCATCCATCTAATGTAATTTGAATGGTGTGTTAATCCCATTCTATCTGTTTCATAATATTGTACTTTATGTATATAATTTTTCATAATTATTTTATTCCTTTCTAAATATATAAATTTTATTGAAGCAATTGTAATTGTTTTTAGCATTACTCCATTTGATTTATTTATCTATTTTTTAAACTTTTTAGTCGTCTTCTTTTTATCTAAATTATTCCTATTTTTCAAATTCTTCTTCTTTTGAACTGAATACCCAAACTTACCAATCTTTTTGCCTAAAGCGTAGTATCCACCATTTGCATAAGCTATTAAATTGCACTTAGAAATATCAAAAGCACCATTTTCATCAAAATATTTTTCGTCCGCATCTATGCACAAAACTTCTGCAATAAACATGTTATGACTTCCAAGTGGCACTACTTCTTTAACTTTACATTCTATTGATACCGGACTTTCCTTTATTAAAGGGCATTTAACCATATTTGCCTTTTCCTTTGTCAAATGCATTTCTTTAAATTTATCTACATTTGCTCCAGATTTTACACCACACCAATCAGTTGCATATGCTAATTTTTCAGTAGTTAAATTTATTACAAATTCTTTACTTTCTTTTATTAAATTGTATGAATATCTAGAATCTCTTACTGAAATATATACCATTGCAGGATTTGTATTTATTATTCCTGTCCATGCAACTGTTATAATATTAGACTTCTCCATATCTCCACAGCTTACCATAACTGCTGGGATTGGATATTCAAATGTACCTGCTTTCCATTTAACTTTACTCATTACTCTCTCCTTTTTGTAAAATATTTTACGTTTGGGACGGTCCTTTTCGTAAAATCTTTTCTTTCTCAAGCCACAATATACATTCTTTCCTATTTTACTTCGCGGTTCGTTCGCTAAATGCTCACTCAGCGCTCGCACGTTCTCAACACGCTTCTAAGAGCAAGACATATATGAACACTAATCTATCCTCTCCATTTCACTAAAATGGAAAGAAGTATATTGCTGGCTTTATATATTTTTTACGAAAAGGACCGTCCCCAACGTAAAATTTATTCAAATACTGTTCTTACTTTTGGAAGTAAATAGTGGCTTCCACCTTTATCTTTTACATTTTCACACATTGAAACCACTAAAAGTCCATCTTCATCAAATGCATTGAACCAACCAATTTCAGTTCCATTTTCATCTTGTTGGTTCTCCTTTATTTCTGCTGTTCCTGTTTTTCCTGCAATTGTCTTTCCTTCTACTTTTGCTCCTCTACCAGTTCCTGTTTCTACAACGGCTATTAAATCTTGTTTTATAGTATTAGCAATTTCAGAAGAAATTACATTTTCTTTATAATATGTTACTTTATTGCTTGTATTATTAGTAGTCGTATTTATTACATTGCTTGTACTGTTTGAATTTTCTGTATATTCTAATACTGGCATTACCATATTTCCGCCATTTGCAAAGCTTGAATAAATCATTGCCAAATGTATTGGATTAACAAGCATTTGGTCTTGTCCATAACCTGAGTTTGCAATTGCGGCATCACTATCCATTGAGCCATATGTTGATTTTGACACATCTTGAACAAAAGATATTTTATCATTAAATCCAAAATCATCAAGTCCCTTTTGCAAATTAGTTCTACCTATTCTTAAAGCTGCTTTTGCAAAATATATATTATCTGAATAAACTAGAGCATTTCTTAAATTTGCTGGTCCAGAATATGTTGTAAGTGTTGTTACATATAAGTCGCCCCATGAGCTGTCGTTTTGCCATCTAGTTCCACTTGTCCCGAAATCATCATCTGCCGTAAAGCTATTATACTTTAATCCGATAGCTCCAACAACAGGTTTTAATGATGAACCCGGAACATATGTAGCTAAATATCTATTAAACATCGGCTTTTTTTCATTATTTTGTAATTCATTCCATTCTGCATCTGTAACTCCAAGAGTTATATCATTTGCATCATATGATGGTGTACTAACTAATGCTAAAACTTCTCCAGTATTATAATTCATGGCAACTGAGGCACCTTCGTCATCCTTAAATCCTTCATATAATTTTTGTTGTATATTTATATCGATTGTAGTCTTTATATCTTCTCCATCTTTAGCCTCTTTAATTGCTAAAGTTTTAGCCTTTGCGCCTTCTGCATTTTCTATATAAATTTCTGTTCCATCTTCTCCTTTTAGCCTATCATTATATGCATATTCTAATCCTGTTTTTCCTTCATCATCCTGTGCATAACCTGTAAGTATAGATGTTGCTTCTTTATATGGATATACCCTTGCTTCTACATCTGTTATTAAAATTCCTTTTATTTTTAATAATTCGTTTTTCAAATCTTGCTCATCTCGTGAAATTTTTCTTAATGGCACAAATGTATCTTCCTTAACATACTCTGCATTTAATGCGTTATTAATTGTTTCTTCTGTTATTCCTAAAAGTTCTGCAAGCTTAGCTAAATCTGTTGTATCATCCATACTCCTTGGCACTAGTCCAACAGAATAGGCTTCTCCATCTTTTGCAATTGCTATATCATTTCTATCATATATTGCTCCTCTAGTACTATCTAAAGTAGCTACTCGAACTTTGTAGTCTTCTTTTAAATCTGGAAAAATAACTGATGAATCCCATAGAATTTTATAACCGTCATCACTTTTTTGCAATTTAACAGTATTCATGAAATTCATATTTCCTGCAACTGTATCCATTGAATTATTATATGTAACATTTACTATATTACTATTATCTTCATCTTCTACGTTTGTTAGTACAGTAGTTGCAATGTTTTTTGCTTCTATCCCTTCATAAATGTTTTTAATTCTAGTTACAAAATCTTCTTTTGAAGTATCTGTAATAACATAGTCATACATTGCTTCATATTCCCCATTAGATAGCTTTTCAAAATATTCTTTTAAGCTAACTGATGGTTCTGTTTGATTAGTATTATATACTATTATTCCAACTGCAATACCCGCTATAACTAAGATACAAAGTAATACAATCAAAAACTTCTTCATGTTTTTTACCTCAAAATAATAACAACTTGCATTTATTTTGCTACTATTCTTTCTTTTATTTTAGGTTTTTTTATACTAAAAAATAACCTATGCATATTTTATAATACATAGGCTATTTTTGCAAGATATGTGCGGTCGACTGTTAGTTTAGTCTGAATTTTCCACCCTATTTAGTGAGATACCATTTAAATCTACTTCTCTATCTCCATTATTTCTTTTGCTCTTTCCACATCTTTATTGCTTGCCACTCTTACATCTTCTAATTCATATGGTAGTCCAAGCTTTTCCCATTTATACTTTCCTAAATCGTGATAAGGTAAAAACTCAAATTTTTCTACATTAATTGTCTTTAGAAAATCTTTTAATTTAAGCAAATCCTCTTTTTTATCTGTAATATCTGGTACTAAAACTTGCCTAATCCATATTCTCTTATTTTTTTCATTAATGTATTTTGCAAACTCTAATTCTAAACTATTTGAAGATCCTGTAAGCCATTTGCAAGTTTCATCATTAATAGATTTAATATCTAATAAAAATATATCTGTCAAATCAACAATTTGCTTTATTTTATCAGTAATTGTGAACATTCCAGAAGTATCTAAGCACGTAGAAATATTTTGTTTTTTAAGTTCTTGAAATAGGCTTATTACAAAATCTTGTTGTAAAAGTGGCTCTCCTCCGCTTAAGGTAACTCCTCCATTTGATGCAACAATATAATTTTTATACCTCATTATTTTTTCTACAACTTGTTTTACTGTATATTGCTCACCTGAATTAATATCCCAAGTATCTCTATTTTGGCAATACTTGCATTTTAGATGACACCCTTGCATAAATACTACAAATCTTATTCCCGGTCCATCTACTGCACCTAAACTTTCAAATGAGTGTATTCTTCCTGTTACGTTTTCGTTATTCATTGCTTGCTCCTTTTTATTTTGCGCTGTCAATAGGGACGTGTCAATAGGGACGTCCCTTCATTGACACGATAGTGTCAAAAAGGGGCGTCCCTATTGACACGTCCCTATTGACAGCGTCCCCATTGACACATTAACATCAATTAAATTTTTTCTTGAATAGTTCTAGCTATAACTTCTTCTTGTTGTTCACGAGTAAGCTTTACAAAGTTTACTGCATATCCTGATACACGTATTGTTAAATTAGGATAATTTTCAGGATGATTCATTGCATCTATAAGTAAGCTTCTATCAAACACGTTTACATTTATATGATGTCCTGTTTGCATAAAATATCCGTCTAACATACTTGTTAAATTATTAATTCTTTCTTCTTCACTATGACCAAGTGTAGATGGTGTTATAGCAAATGTATAAGAAATACCATCTTCTGAATATTCATAAGGAAGTTTTGCTATTGAGTTCATTGATGCAAGCGCTCCTGACTCATCTCTTCCATGCATTGGGTTTGCTCCAGGTGCAAATGCAACTCCTGCTTTTCTTCCATCTGGTGTACTTCCAGTATTTTTACCATATACAACATTTGATGTAATTGTTAAAATAGATAATGTTGGGTCTGCATTTCTGTACATTTGATGTTTTTCTATTTTCTTCATAAATGTTTTAACTAAGTTTACAGCTATTTCATCAACTCTATCATCGTCATTTCCGAATTTAGGGAAATCACCTTCTACTTCATAATCAACTGCTAGTCCATCATCATTTCTAATTACTTTAACTTTTGCATATTTTATAGCTGAAATAGAGTCAACGGCTACTGAGAAACCAGCAATTCCGCAAGCCATAGTTCTTCTTATTTTTCTATCATGCAAAGCCATTTCTAAGGCTTCATAAGAATATTTATCATGCATATAATGGATTGCATTTAATGCTTTTATATAAATTTTTGCAACATAATCCATCATTTGGTCAAATTTTTCCATTACTTCATCATAATTTAAGTACTCAGAAGTTATTGGTTCAAATTTTGGAGCTACTTGTTTTCCAGACATTTCGTCTTTTCCACCATTTATTGCATATAGAAGTGTTTTGGCTAAATTTGCTCTAGCGCCAAAGAATTGCATTTGCTTTCCTATTTTCATAGCAGATACACAGCAAGCAATTCCATAATCATCTCCTAATGTAATTCTCATTAAATCATCATTTTCGTATTGTATTGAAGATGTTGCAATTGATATTTTTGCACAATACTTTTTAAATCCCTCTGGTAAATTCTTTGACCATAATACTGTTATATTTGGTTCTGGAGCTGGTCCTAAATCTTCTAATGTATGAAGTAATCTAAATGAATTTTTTGTAACTAATGTTCTTCCATCAATCCCCATGCCACCAATGCTTTCAGTTACCCAAACTGGGTCACCACTAAATAAGCTATTGTACTCAGGAGCTCTTAAAAATCTTACCATTCTTAGTTTTAATACAAATTGGTCCATTAATTCTTGAGCAAATTCTTCTGTAATTGTTCCATTTTTCAAATCTCTTTCCACATATATGTCTAAAAATGTAGAAACTCTACCTAAGCTCATTGCTGCACCATTTTGGTCTTTTATTGCACCTAAATATGCAAAATATGTCCATTGGAATGCTTCGTGAGCATTTTTTGCAGGCTTAGATATATCAAATCCATATTTTTCAGCCATTGCTTTCAATTGTTTTAAAGCTTCTATTTGGTCATGAATCTCTTCTCTATCACGAATTACTTCTTCTGTAAATTCATCTGTATCTAATATGTTTAGCTCATCTTGTTTCTCAGCAATTAATACGTCTACACCATATAAAGCAACTCTTCTGTAATCACCTATAATTCTTCCACGTCCATATCCATCTGGAAGTCCTGTTAATAAGTGTGAACTTCTAGCTGCTCTTATATCTGGTGTATATACTGCAAAAACGCCATCATTATGAGTTTTTCTTAACTCATGATATATATATTCAATCTCGTGGTCTACTTTATATCCATAACTTTCGCAAGATTTTTCAACAATTCTTATACCACCATTTGGCATAATTGCTCTTTTTAGTGGAGCGTCTGTTTGAAGTCCAACTATTGTCTCTAAATCTTTATCAACATAACCCGCTTCATATCTATTTATTCCTGAAGGAGTTTTTGTATCTACATCAAGTACTCCCTTTTCTCTTTCAACTTTATATAAATCCTGTATTTTATCCCATAACTTAGCACTTTTTTCAGTAACATTTGCTAAGAAACTTTCATCACCATCATATGGTGTATAATTTGCTTGAATAAAGCCTCTTACATCTATTTCCTTTGTCCATTCTCCTTGTTTATTAAAACCTTCCCATTCTTTAAAATCCATAATTCTACCTCCTTTATTTTTATTTATATTTTGCATTACGCTAGAAATTATGCATAAGTTGGTAATCTCTCAAAAAGAGTTGACTATTATGTCATCTTTTTTCATTTCTTTCCTCATCTATATTATCATAACAAATGACGTTTATCAACAAATTTTTCATAAATATTATGGGCAAAAAAAGAGAGATGGGAATTATCCCACCTCATTCTTAAGGTCTACTTCGTTTTCCTCTGCCTCTTCCTGCTCTAAGGCGGTTTCAACTAAGTAGTGAATAGTTTCTGCCATTGCAGGATGTGCTTCTCCTGCAATGATGTCTGCTGTTTCAATAAATCTGCCATCTGGCTCTAAGCCATAAGCTTTAGTCAAATTTTCCGCCATCGATACATAAGTCATATTTTTTACCTTCCTTCAACAAGTTAGTACATTATATTATATCATATATTCCAGTATTTGTCAAATATGATTTTTATCCTTTTTCCGCCGACGTCAATTGTCAAATAGAACCGTCCCAATTGACAAGCAGAAAATTATTTATCCAGAACTCCCACTTTCTTTATTCCAAAAGTTATAAAGTATATAATTCCTGAAATAATTACAATCATAGGTCCTGTTGGTATATTTGTGTAGTATGAAATAATAAGTCCGCTAATTCCTGAAAATAGTGCAAATATTATTGAAAATAAATGATAACTTCTCATATTCATTGAAATATTTCTGCTTGATGCTGCTGGCAAAATTATTAATGAATTTATTAGTAAAATTCCAACCCATCTAATTGAAATCATTACCATGACTGCAATTAAAATAGCAAAAATATTTTCCATTGCTTTTACATTTATTCCTTTACTCTTAGCTAGAGTACTGTTTAAGCTTACTGCATTTATTTTGTTAAATAAATAAAACCAAAATATAAATGTTAATATAAAAGCAACAAATAAATACAATATTTCTGATTCTGAAATGCTTAAAATATCTCCAACTAAATAACTAGAATACTTATTAAAACTTCCACTTTGAGCTAAGATAGCAAGTCCAAGTGCAATTGCTATTGATGAAAATACACTTATAATTGTATCAGCACCATATGTTGTCTTGCTTTTTATAAAATTTAGTAAAAGAGCAAATATTACAGCAAATATTATCATTGATATATTAATATTTGTCATTCCTAAAAGCATTCCTATTGCTATACCTGTAAGGGCAGAATGTCCTAGCGCATCAGAAAAGAATGCCATTTTTTTATTTACTATCATTGTACCAATTATTGCAAATATTGGTGAGACTAATAGTATTGCTAAAAAAGCATTTTTCATAAATGTATATTGCATAAAGTCAAAAGGGAATATTAATTCTAGTATATTATATATTACTTCCATTTTTATTGCTTCCTTCCCCTGTATTCTTTCCATTATTATTTCTTACTTTCGAATAACCTAATTTCTTTATAAACTCACTTCTAATTGATTTATGCTATTTCTCCAAATCTCTCTATAAATTCATCACTTTTAAAAACTTCCTCTGCTGTTCCTTCTTTTACGACCTCTTTATCTAGCAATATTACTCTATCTGCATACTTTTTTACCAAGTCTAAGTCATGAGATACGAGTATTATTGACATATCATATTGCTTTTTCAAATTTGATAGAATTTCATAAAAATCTTTTGTTCCATTTCTATCAACTCCTGATACTGGTTCATCTAAGATTAATAAATTAGGTACTGGAGATGTTGCTATTGAAAGTAGTACTCTTTGAAGTTCTCCACCAGATAGATTTCCAACTCTTTTATCTATCAATTTTTCTGCACCAAACATTCTTAAGGCTTCTCTTATTTTTTTATATAAATTTTTATCCTTCATAAGCCATACCGGTTTATTTGAAATATATGATGCAAACATATCATACACAGTAGTTGGCATATCTCTTTCCACATTTAAATGTTGTGGAACATAGCCTATTTTAATTTTTTTCTTTTTATTTTCCTTCATATCAAAAAATTCTACTTTACCAGTATGATTTATTTCTCCTAGAATTGACTTTAATAATGTGGATTTTCCTGCACCATTTCTGCCTATAATCATCAAAAGTTCTCCACAATGTACTTCTATGTTTATATCTTTTATTATCTCTTCTTTTTCTATTTTTACTGATAAATTTTCAATCTTTGTACAATGAAAACCACAACTTTCCATCAATAATATAGTCCTTTCTTTTTAATTTTTCTGTCAATGGTGTCAATGGGGACGTCCCTTCTTGACACGATAGTGTCAAAAAGGGGCGTCCCCATTGACACACGTTCCATCACTTTAAAACATTGTTTTAAGTATTTCTAAATTTTCTTTCATAGTATTTATGTAAGAGTCTAATGAACCATCTCCGCTCATTGCATCATTTAATCTATATACTTTTGCGCCTGTTTCGCTAGCTATTAAATTTGCATTTTGGTCGCCGTCATTTTGTCCTATAACTATTGCCTGTATTCCTGTTTCTTTAACTTCTTCTATTACTCCTCTTACTGTTTCAGCAGATAGTGAACTTTGCTCATGGTCTGTTTCTATCAAAGTTTCATTAACACCTATAAACTTAAATAAATATGAAAATGATTCATTTAATGATACTACTTTTCTTTCATTAACACTGTTTTCGCTACTTGTATCATTGGTTTGCGCTCCTCTAGTTGCATCATTACTATTTGCACCAAAATCATAACTGTTATACTCATTTTTCAAATCTTGCAATTTTTGTATGTATGTATTTTTATTTTGTTCAAATAAATCACTATTATAAGGATTTAATTCTTTAAGTCCATCTGTTATAGCCTCTACTTGCAATATATAATTATCTATACTTGTCCAAAAATGAGGATTTATTTCGTCATCTTCTTGTACCAAATCAAATTCTTTATCTAAGCTTACAATATTTTGCGCTACATTTTGTTGCATTGAAGATTCTTGGTTAATTAAATTTTCTTCCTGTGCAAGTCTTGTTATCTCAGCACTTGAATCTATTATTTTTACGTTTGGATATGATTCTACTATTTTTTGTATAAATTGTTCCATATCATAGCCATTTTCAATGAAAATGGCTGCATCCTCAAACTTTTTTAAGTCTGTAGTTGTTAATGTATAATCATGAATACAGCCAACAAAATTTTCTGCCATATTACTTACTTCTATATTTTCAGCCCCATTAGTTATATTTAGAGTCATAATATAAATTGGATAAAATGACGTGACTATTTTTATTTTTAAAGCATCTACATGTTCACTTTTATTCAAATTTCCAATTATTATTGCA
>CAMMLF010000055.1 GCA_946497585.1 uncultured Clostridium sp. | reverse complement strand
TATTTTTTTACATATATTTTAAAATATTCACTAAAAGCTCTATCTGCCAATTGTCTTAATTCTGGATTGTTAATTTTTGTTTTTGTTTGATTAGCAAAAGAAGGATTTGGAGTTTTACAAGCTATCGCCGCAACCAATCCCGTTCTAGCCATTTCTCCTGTAAAGTTTCTTCTAAATTCTTTATTTAAGTTACGAGTTATAGCTGTTTTTAAACCAGTTAAACTTGTTCCACCTTCTATATTTTCTAAACCGTTTGTAAAAACAAAAATATTTTCTTTTCCTTTTGTCCATTGTAAAGCTATTTCTACTTCATTTTGTCCATCTTTTAATTGATAATAGAAAGGATGCTCGTGTATTGGGTTTTCTGCTTTATCTGAAATTAAATCTAACAAACCATTTTTTGCACAATATATTATATTTTTTGAATTTTTGCAATCTTCTAATTTAAAACTTAATCCTTTTGTTAAATAAGATAAGTTTTTACAAGTATTACATAAAACATCAAAATTAATTTTTATAGGTTCTAAATTATATACTTCTTCATCAGGAGTAAATTTTACAGTTGTACCAGTTTGTTTTCTATCACTTCTTTCTTCTTCATAAGAAACTAATTCACCTTTTTTAAATACAGCGGTCGCGCGTTTTCCATCACGATAAGAAGTAACTTCAAAATCTTTTGAACTTAAACAAGTAGCTTTTGCTCCAATTCCATTTAAACCTGCAACTGAATTATAAACTTTATCATTAAATTTTCCTCCAGTGTGTGGTTTAGAATAAATATCTACTAAAACATTGCTACCATCTTCTTTTTTACCAAACGGAACACCTCTTGCATAATCTTTTACTATTACTGTGTTCCCATCCAAAGAAATACTAATTTCTTTACCATAACCCATATAAAATTCATCAATTGAGTTAGAAATAATTTCTTGAATAGCATTATATACTCCTTGCATATCTGCACTACCCAAATACATTGCAATTCTTTTTCTAACACCGTCTTTAAAAGATAGAGTTTCAATATCGTTTATACCATAATTTGTATCCATAATTTCCTCCATTCTTATTAACTTATCTTTATTATACCAAATTTTCTTTTAAAAATCAAGTTTTAAAATAAAAAGACTGGCTTCACGCCAGTTTTATATTAAAATTATTTCAGTAACTTCTTGTAATAAACCAAAGCTGTCATTTACATATTGTAAAATTTCTTTTTTACTCATTCCTCTATTGCTTTTCATCATTTTCTTTTCTTTTTCATTCCAATACATAGGAAAACGAATACTATCATACATATCTTTTTTCATTTTATATTTTATACCCATAATTATTCTCCTCTCTTAAAAATTTTATCAAAAGTACAATCTTGAATTGTTATATCGTCTCTAAATCCCATAAATTTTGAATGTCTAAGTTTGTAATCTTCTGTTGTTTCCATTGCAGTTACTTTACAAATTCTATTAACAAATAAGTTTCTATTTGTTACATATTCTTTTTTTATTTCTTCTGTCAATCCACTAACCCAACCAATAGAAACTGGTTGATTAGTTTCAGTATCAATAACTGCCATTTCTAAAGAAGCTGGCCATTGATAGAAGAAGTTTTTTGTTACTGCTGTAATTGTTGCTCCATTTAAATAATCTTTATAATGTTTTCCTTGTAGCATTTCTCCTGTTTTATCATTCATCCAATATTCCCAATTATAAATATCTTTTCCCGTATAATATTTTTCTGGTAATCTACAATTTCCAGTTAAAAATACATCAGCTTCATCTTGTAATTCTTTTTTAATTTTTAAAGTTTTCCAAGCAGTTCTAGCGCCAGGATTAACAATAGAATTTTTTAATGTTAAAACTACTCCTTCTTCATCTTCTTCAAAAGCATATTCAATAAGTTTGTTTATGCCTTCTACTGTATCTACATAAGAAGCAAATTCAATTTCACTAATCATTCCATAATTGTGTATCCATTCTTCTTGAATTTTCTTTAATTTTGCTATTCTTTCTGTTTTAGTTTTTACCATAAAATCTTCTCCATTATAAAACCAAACATCGTGAATATAAAAAATTAAAGGATTTTCCTTTTGTCTTGCTATTGCTTTTGGAGGTAAGCATCTTAAAATACTTCCAACATCATTAGTATTCCAACCCGGTCTATATAATTCTCCAATTATTAAAGAATTTTTTGGAACAACTCTATCTAAATATTCCATTAAATGAGGTACTTTCTCTTGAACTTCTCCATAAGTTCCAGTTTTTACACTTGTACCTCTTGTTTGCATTTTTACTTCACCGTTATAATTTACATATCTATGATATTGACCATCTTTTTTTAAAGACGCTACATAATTATTTGTTTCTATATGTGTTTTTATTTTTTGTTCTTTTAATTGTTCGTTAGCTTTTAAACCATATACTTTTTCTGGTTTTAATTCAAATAAATTTATCATAACATTCTCCTTTCATATTTTTATAATATAATTATATCATATTTTTAGAAAGAAATCAAATTTCTTACAAGAAGAATACTATTAGCAATTTCTTTACTCTGTTCTTTAAGTTCATCTAAACTGGTGTTTACAATAGTCATATCAAAACCATTATAGTTGTCTAGCGCTGTTTCACTAATATGTAATTTTTGTTTGTTTGTTAAACGACTTTCATGATATGGTCTTTCTATACGAATTTTTACTATTCTTTTGTTATTAGTGTTCCAATAATCTAACTCATTAGGAAAACGACAATCAGCTATTATTGCAATATCATAATCACGAGAACAAATATTAATTATTTTTTCAACCATTTGTATCCATATAAGAGAATCTATATTGCGGCCTCGTTCACTTCCTATTTTTTGTAATAATGTTCTACCCTCTTCATCTTTATTACCTGACCAATTATAATATTGACAAGCAATATATTTTACCATATCACCATAGTTAATTAACATTACTTTTTGTCCTTTTTCTTTAAAATTTTCTTTTAAAAGATTAGCGAAAGTGGTTTTTCCACTTTCAGCTTTTCCAGATATGCCAACTAAAATCATTTATTTTCCTCCAGTATTTTATTTTTAATATTCTTTATAATAATTTCTTGAGATTTTTTTAAATATTCTTCTTTAATTTCATTATTTTGTGTTAAATTATCCATCAACTTTCTAGTATCTTTTTCAATAATATTACAATACATTTCAGCAAAGTCTTGCGCCGCCTTCAATAGATAATGATTTAATTTTGCTTCTATTAACTGTTCTTTTTCTAATGTATCGTTTTTAAATCTAATTGCATTTTTAAAATTTTCAGAACCATAAAAATATCTGTCTATAAAATTTTTCAATCTCATAATATGATGTAATTGTTTTCCATCATATCCATATTTGTCAATTTTCCATTTTATAGTTGGATAAGGATGACACAATGCTTTTTTCTTTTCTAAACTCATACCATAAATTGATTTTAATAACTGTGGTTTATTTCCTTTTATCAATTCATCTAAATTGTCAATAAACCATTTAAAATCTTCAATATAATCAAAATTTATCCAATAACTTTCAGCTTTTAAAACTTCTAAAAACTGTATATTAGCTTTTAGTAACGTTTGAATAAAAGCACGAATATCTTTAATATCACATTGTCCAGTACTAATTTCAATGGTTGTTGAAACTGGTTTTGAGTTTCTAACTAATTCTTCCAAAGTAGGTAAAATAATAACTTTTGTATCTATATCTGAACTATATTCTTCATTATAAATATCTAAATTATAATTATGAGAACCATAATTTGCAGCATACAATACTGTATAACCTAAATTTTGAACTGTATTAACACTTTCTAAAACCGCCGCACTTAACATATTTCCTCTTACTGTTTTTTCCATTTTAATCTCCTTTCATATTTTTTAATTGTTCTCCAGCTTTTGCCATCACTTTATTTGCATTTTCCATACTTTTCTTCACTTGTTCAAAAGTATTTTCTTCCTTTTGTGGTTTTACTTCAAAAGAATATCTTAAATATAAATCAATTAATTTCTCATTATCTTCTATAATTTTCTGTATAATTTTATTAACTGTTTGTGAAGGTAATTTTATACTTTTTTTAAAAGAACTAATTGAAACTTTTAATTCTTCATCTCTCATACAATTTTTAGAAATATAATTTTTAAATTGTTCTAATCTCTTATTTTCTTCTACTTTATTTACAATATTATCTCTAAAATCACTAATATTCATTAATGAGCCTCCCTATCTGCTATATTTAACATTAACAATTTATAATATAAAGAACTACTTATAATATTTCTTAATTTATTAGTAGCTTTTTCATTATCTTTACAATCCCAAATTCTCATATGGAATTGAATTAAATTGCAAAGTTCTATTATTTCTTCTTCTGTAAATTTTGCCATTTTTCCATAGAACATTGCTTCATAACTACCAACATTGGCGTGATTTAAAAATCTGGCGCGAGAACCATCCTCTTTCCATTCTTTAACAAAAGGCTTCCCTATATCGTGTAATTCCGCCGCCTTCAACATAACTTTATCATTAGATAAAATTTTCATAATATCATATGTTTTTTCTATATGTTCTCCTATTGTATACTTATGATAAGGAGTGTCGTGTTTAATTTTCATTAACTTTTGATATGGATGTTCTTGTCCATATATTTCTTTATCTAATTTAAAAGGGTAAATTATTTTTATATTACAATTATAAACTTCATTATAAGTAGGAAATTCAAAATTTTTATACATTCTTTTAATCACTTCTTCTGGTACTTGTCTTTCTCTCTTTCTATTATTTATTAAACATTGATAATAAGGAGTAGCAAATACGATATATTTTACACTACACCAATCTAAATAACCAGTTATTTTATTTTCTACATAATTTACAATAGATTGTCTGTTTTTACGAGTGATATTTGTTGCATCAATAATTACATCATATCCTCTTTCAAGAAGTTTTACTGCGCTTTCTTTTATATAATCAAAAAGTTCTTCATTATGAGTTTGGTCATTTTCATCTTTAAAAAGAAACTTTCTTAAATTATCAGAAGAAAGAATTCGTGGTCCAAAACCACAAACAATTCTGTTATATTCATATTTTTTTAAATAAGTACTTTTTCCACTTCCTGGTAAACCTATTAGTAAAGTTAAATTTCCTGCCATATTAATCTCTCCTTTCTTTTAATATTGATATTTTTCTTTTCATTAAACAATCTCATTAAACTATTATCTCTTATAACATAATCATAAATCATTTCAAGAATAAAATCAATTTTTAATTCTCCTAAGTTAAATATCTCTTTTAAATTCCCTCCATTGCTTCATTAGCTAATCTATCACATTTTTCATTCCATTTATTACCTGAATGACCTTTTACTTTAACAAATTCAATATCAAAATCTTGTTCAAAGAAATGAATTCCTCTATCTAAATATTCCCATAATTCTTTGTTTTTTACAGGTTCTTTTTTTGAATTCATCCAATTGTTTGCGCGCCAACCATTTATCCAATTTGTAATTCCATTTATCATATAAGCGCTATCACTATAAATTGTTAGTTTATCTTTAACAAACTCACTTTTGTCAAAAGGTGAATAGTATTTAAATAATAGTTCTAAACCTCTAATTACCGCAAAAATTTCAGCCTTATTATTAGTGTTAGGATTAAAATTTAATTTTTCTTTTAAATAAATAGGTTGTTTATCTGGAATTAGCAATACTACTCCAATTCCACTTGGCGCATCTGCAACTTGTCCATTTCCTCTGCAAGCACCGTCTGTATAAAGTTCAATATGCATTATAAAAACCTCCATTCTTTTTTCTTTAGTATAACATAAAATTTTTAAAAAGTCAAATAAAATAAAAAAAGAGAGGCTTTCGCCTCTCTATTAAACTATTTTTTCATAATTATTTTCATCAACACTGTTTAAAGATGCGCTTGCAGCTTTTGGAGATTCAGTAATAGTTTTTGTTGGAGCTTTACTCCAAATTTCAACATTGAACGTTCCTTTTATATTTCCTCCGACTACTCCTAGCATAATATCAGTTAAAGTTGCGTAATCAGAAAGTCCGACCAAAGCCATTCCTCCACCAGTATAATATCTCCAAAGAGTAGTGTCACTTGCATTAAAGTTTGAAAAACTAGATGTATAACTTATCCAACCCTTTTGAGATAAATTTATTGTTACTTCAAATGCGGTAGGAGTATTGGTTTTTTGCATATCGCCAATTTCGATACTTCCACTCTTAAGAGCATAAGCCTTAGCATCCTTACCCTCATTTCTAAAACCAAAATGACTCCAAGATACACTTTTACTTGAATTTATATCTGCAATAATACGACCTTGAGCACTTGCTATAATTGTTCCGTTAATTCTAATCATAATTGGATTATTAATATTTAAACTTTTTACAATCATATCGTATTTATTAGTTGTACTTTCCATTGTAAATCTAGTACAAATAATATCTTCAACATCTTCAAGTCTATTGTTTAATAAATAACCTTGATGAGCATGTAAAGCATATCCATTACTTACACTACTCGTTGTTAAATTATCAATAACTTTAGCGTGTCCATAACTAGAAGAAGTAGCAACTCCATAAGTTGTAGCACTACTTGCGTGTGAAGTTGGTGCTTTAGCATTGATTTGAGTCTGAATTGAACTTGTTACACCATCTAAATATCCCATTTCAGTTGCAGTTACCTTACTTAATTTAGTAAAGTCTCCACTACTTAATAAACCATTAGAACTTGATGTTGCTAACGAATAAGTTGTATTTGGTGGTGTTTGCCACGTTCCATCTCCTCTTAAATATTTTGTATTTGCTCCAGCCGCAGGTGCAGGTACTAAACCGTGTGTACCAGCTGTTGAAGATGTAGCTCCTGTCATATCACTATAAGTTGTATTTGTAGGAATTGCCCAAGTACCATCCCCTCTTAAGAAAGAAGATTGTTTTCCACTTGCCGGTGCTGGAACTAAACCAGCTTTTCCAGCAGCACTAGACGTGGCTCCTGTCATATTTGAATAAGTAGTATTATTATCTGTACCCCATACTGCAACCCCATCAGCACTCCATTTTAAAACTTGACCCGCACTTCCTCCACTAGGAATATGTTTGTTTCCTGATGTCGTTGGATGCACGTACTTATTCGCGCCAGTTGCGATACCATCAAGTTTAGTCTTATCTTCACTAGACATTAAACCATCAGCAGAAGTTGTTGCTACTGATTTTGATGCTTTTCCATTCCAAGTTGTTTTTTCAGTATCACTTACAAATCTATGTGTAGCATCCTGAGTAATCATAGAGGCTGCGTGTGTAGAAGGGTGAATATAGTTATTTGCATTTGCTGCAATACCATCTAATTTAGTCTTATCTTCACTACTCATTAAACCGTCTTTACTTGTTGTAGCATTAGTGTAAGTTGTGTTTGTTGGTATAACCCAAGTTCCGTCTCCTCTAAGAAAACTTGTGTGTTTATTTTGTGCTGGAGCAGGTACAAGACCGGCTTTACCAGCAGCGCTACTACTTGCGGCACTCATTAAAGGAATAATTTGTTTTTCTGTTCCATTAATTTTTAAATTACCTATTGTTGTTGAAGTTTCAACTTTTGTTGCGTTAGCAGCTATTCCAGCTAACTTATTCTTTTCAGTAGTAGTATAATCATTTGTTGATAAAACTTTACTACCGTCTTTACTTACTTTTCCATCAAGCAAATTTTGAATAGTTGCTACAATATATCTAGCTCCATCTAAATCTAAATATTTCATCATAGAGCATCATCTACTTTCTTTTCAATTAAGTGTATTCTTTCTTCAACTTGTTTCCATCTCTCATTACCACTTGCACGTTGTTCTTGATAATTATGTAAATGCCAGATGTTGTAACCCAAGTTTAGAAATAAAACTAATAAAACTCCAACTAACAAGATAATTACTCTCTTATTTTGTTTTTCTTCTTTATTAGTCATCTTGCACCTCCTTTACTCTATTTTTTAAAGATTTCGTCAATTTCACCATTAGTAATAGCAATTAAATCACTATCTTGAACATAATTAGTTAAGTCTACTTTTGTAGTACCAATTTTTTCTGGTGTTCCTTCATAAACAATATATTCATCATAGCTATTATCTTGTTCTCCAACATTAGCTATTAAATAAATAGTGTTTGGGTCTGTCATTTCTTCAGTAGAAGTAACAACAGCTTTTTTATTTATATTGGCAAGTTGTTGAGTAACGTAAGTTTTTGTAGCCATATCAGTTGTAGCTGCTGAAATCGCGCTTGTCATTTGAGTTTGATTTACTTTATCTGCAACTGCATTATTTACCTTACTTGTAACTTCAGTTTCTGTTTGGAATTTACTATCATTACTTAATTGACTAACTTTTGTTGGTACAGCAATATTTACTGCTTTTCCATCAGCTTCTTGTGCAATTCCATTAACTTTTACACTTTCAATAACGTTAACTTGAGCGCCAGTTTGAATTCCACCTAATTTTGTTTTTTCAGCAGTTGTATAGTCTTCTGTACTTAAACCTTTACCGTCTTCTTTGCTAACTTTATTTCCTAATTCAGCTTTTGTAGCATAATCTCCAGCTGCTTGAATTCCTAAAGTTTCTAAAGTATTTTCTCCACTGGCTAATTCATGTCCATTGATAGATGGTTTACTTTTTAAATCACCATAATTACCACTGAAAGAACTATCACCAGCATTGTTAATTTTAGTAACTAATTCATCTGTTAAGTTATTGTCAGATAAAACTTTATATTGAGATTGACTACCAGTTTTAAATTCTTTGTCTACTTTTCCTCCTAATAAAGTTTTTAACTTTGTCCAAACGTATAAAACACCATTTTGGTCTAAGAATTTCTTTTGATTTGCCATTCTTGTTTCCCTCCATTTAATTAAATTTATTGTAAAATTTCTTCTAATTCAGTATTTGAAATAGCTTCCATAGAAGAATTTTCAATATCTTGTTTTAATTTTAATATTTCATTTTTAATTTCACTATCATCATAAGCTATAAGTTCGCTTAAATCTACATAGGAATTTTGTTCTTTGTCATAAATCCAAAAAGAATTTGTTTCACCAACTAAAATATAATCTCCTTCTACTCCAGATTGTGGAATTGAAGCTATATCTTCATAATAACCTTTATATTGGTTGGCTTTAATTAGTATTTCTCTATCAGCAGAGGTTAAATGCCTTTTATTGTCAACAATATGTGCATCTAATTCCTCTTGAACGGCGCCTCCGCCTCCTCCAGAACCTCCGCCATATTCTAAAATTAATTTTTTAGCAATAGCTACTATTTTAGCATAATTCATTTCATTATCCACTATTGCTCACCTCTCATTCTCATTACTATTGTACCAGAGACAGATTCGGCTTCTAATTTTATAGAGTAAATTCTAGTAAGATTATCAGTACTATAAACAGCATTTTCAATTAAATCATTATAAATGCCATCATTTATTTTTACTCTAGTATTCTTTGCAAAAATATCTACACTCATTAGAATTCCATTTTGTTTAGCTCTTTGAAAATCTTCTTCTGTTTTACAGTTAGTCATATCTTTAATAGCTTCTTTTACTTCTGGAATATCTAATACTTCCTCTTCTGCGGCCGTAGTAATGAATTTTATTGTTCTTGCGTAAGACATATCTCTCCTCCTTTTTTTGCAAAATAAAAGAAGAAAAGCCTTACTTTTCTTCTTTCTCGTTATTTTCAACTCCTAATTCTTTCATAACTTCTGCTCTAAAATCTTCTAATAATTGTTCTTCGGTTTTTTCTTCGTTCTCTTTCGCTAACAATATTTTCTTTTTAATAAAAAGTTTTTTTAAGAACATAGAAAATCTCCTTTTTAAATATAATTTTGAGGATTAACAAATTGCCCATTAATTATAAATTCTATATGCAAATGTGGACCTGTTGAATTTCCTGTTGAACCTGAACGTGCGATTATTTGACCTTGCACAACATTTTGTCCTTTTTTAACTAATAATTTACTGTTATGTGCATAGGTTGTAATAACTCCATTAGAATGTTTTATTTTTACTTGATAACCGTAATTTCCATTCCAACAAGACATTAAGACAGTTCCTTCTTTTACAGTATAAACAGGAGAATTAGAATTAACTGCAATATCTAATCCAGTATGATAGCCACTTGACCTACTCCCGAATTTAGAAGTAATCGTTTTTGAAGTAGTAGGCCAGATGTATGTAGGGTTAGCCTTTCTTATTGTGCCACTTCTTGAAGTTACTTTTTTATTTTTTTCTATTGTACTCTTTTTTGTTTCCTCAATTTCTTCTTTTGTATTTAATAAAGATAAATCTTGCACTATTATTGCTTCTACTTTTATATCAGTTGACTCTTTTACTTCATTCTTTAACTCTGAAACTAATGCATCAGCTTCTTCTTTTGTTTTTGTATGAAATTGAATTTCATTATTTACTAGAACTTGATAAATAGTATAATCTTTTAGTAACTGTTCTTCAATCAGTTTCTTATTATCAAATTCTTTAACAAAACTTTCTTTAACATAAGTTTTTTCAGTTAAAGGATTGCTTGGCAGATATTTTACAACCTTTATACTTTCTTCTTCATATTCCTTTTCTATTGAATTATATAAATTTTCAAATTCATTATAATCTTTATAATACCCAATAAAATTATCGTTTACGGTAAGTTTATAATAAGGTTTATAAAAAATATAAAATAAAATTATAATAAATCCAATCAGCAAAATTATAGATGCCATATTCCAT
>CAMMLF010000054.1 GCA_946497585.1 uncultured Clostridium sp. | reverse complement strand
AAATCCTATTATACTCAAAAGACTAATTATAAATATTGAATATATAAAATCCATATCCTTAACTGATACTGATAACATGTATATTGTATTTAATGTAAGTTGAAGTATTCTATAAGTATTTTGATTTTCATCTGTAACATCATTAACAATTTTTGCAACTCTTGAAGCATATGTTAATTTATCTATATCTAACCTTAAATTATAAAAAATTTCTATTGGTTCACATGAATTAATATGATATGAACTTGCACCCTTATATATTAAAAAATCGCCAAAGCACAAAAATTGAGTACCTGCCATTAGTGTACTCTTTGCTCTTCTCGCGCCTTTAGCGCTACACCCTATCTTACCCAAGTCTGGAGTAAGTAGGGTGCACATTTTATCATAATCGCCCATATTGTTTTGGGCTAGTATTAGTCCCTTCGTTTTTATAAGTCCCATAGTCTGTTCTTTCCTTTTTACCTACCTCGTCTAAAGTCTTATCAACTTCCAACAATTCCAACAATGTATCTATATTTCCAGTAGATTTAAATGTATTCCAAGCAATTTGTTTTAACATACCTAAAGTCCTTTCTGGTTCAAGCTATTATAAAGCTCTTTCTTTAAATTCAACAATATATGTTTTGGAGCTTTTAGCGCAGTGGAGCGGAAGAATGTATCTTGCCAATTTTTGATAAAGTGTCTACTCCTCTGCTTTAAAGTTCTTTACAATGCTCATATCATTTATCCAATCCTTTTTTACCTTTACCCAAAGTTTTAAATTAACCTTTGTATCAAGCATTTTTTCTAAGTCTTCACGAGCATATGTACCAATTGTTTTTAACATCGAACCATTCTTTCCTATTATTATGCCCTTATGTGATTCTCTTAAACAAAAAATTGTGCTTTCAATGTCGTAAATTTTTTCCATATCTTTGGTCTTTCTGCTTTTCATTTTATTTACTTCTACTAATATTCCATGTGGTACTTCATCTTGCAATAATTTTAATGCTTTTTCTCTAATAGTTTCTTCAGCAAGTTGTCTTAAAGTTTGGTCTGTATATTCCTCAGTATCATAATATGCAGGACCTTCGCTTAAGTTTCTTTCTATTTCTGTTAAAATATCTTCCACATTTTTTTCTCTTTTAATAGATACTGGTATTATCGCTTTAAAGTCATATAAATCTTTGTATAAATTAATTATGTTTGCTAATTTTTCTTTGTCTACTAAATCTATTTTATTTATTATTAGAATAGTCTTTTTATTTGCTTCTTTTATTTTTTCTATAACTTTTTGATCTTCTTTTTTTAATTCTGCTAAAACTTTTTGCGTTTTATTTTCTTGATTTTGCGTATCTTCAAGAATTTCGTTATCTTCTTGACTTTGTGCATTTTCTAAAATTTTGCTTTCTTTATTTTCTCCATTTTTGGACAAATTATTTATATTTTTGTATTCGCTTGCATCAATTACATATAGCACAATATCTGCTTCTGGTATTGAAGCAATCGCATTTTCGACCATTACATTTCCTAGTTTTGATTTAGATTTGTGAAGTCCCGGCGTATCTAAAAATATTATTTGTGAATTTGGTCTATTTACAATTCCTTTTATTCTAGTTCTTGTAGTTTGTGGTTTATTTGCTATTGCCGAAACTTTTTCGCCCACTAATCTATTTATTATGCTAGATTTTCCTACATTTGTTTTTCCTATTACTGCCACAAAACCTGATTTAAAATTTTCCATTTTACTCCTTCTTTATTGTTTTACTATTCACAGTTTTTTTATTTTTAGCTTCAATATATGTTCTTGAACATTTCAAGCGAGCATAGGCGACGTAGGAGCGGAGCGCAACGTGCGAGCGCTGAGCAAGGCGAACCGCGAAGTGAAATGTGAAAGAATATATATTGAAGTTTAATCAAAATATTTAATCTGTGAATTTCAACTTTAACTTTCTTCTTGCGCAAGTGCCTCAATTGTCACATTTGCATTAATTGGGCAAATTTGCACAAAAGTATTGCCATCATTTACATCTATTTCATTTCCATTTTCATCTTTATACACAGTTTGTGAACTTCTGGTTGTTTTTTCACAAGTTATTTTTATAGCTTTTCCATTTGTAATATAATATCCCTCTTTAGAGCCAATTGTATTCATAGTTTGTCTGCCTTTGTTTTCGCCATCATTTAAAGTAGAGTTTGCTATAAATTCTACAATAATATTTTTGGCAGTAATATCTTCGCCTGTTGTCCAATCTGTTTGTTTGTCGCCTTTTGAATATCTTGTATATCTTTTTGTTTCACTATTATAAATCCATTCTACTCTATTAGATGCAGAATATGGTATAGTTATATCTTCCGCTACTTGACCTTCATCTAAATTTACTTCATCAGTAGTATAATTTAAAACTGAATCTTGAGATGATGTTGTTCTATATCCTTTTCTATTTGCTATTTCTAAAATCTTTTCAGTAGATGTTGCCACATTGTGTGGTGAACGTTTATCTTTAACACGCCAAAATTCTTTTGTAGTTTCTGATATTCCATTAATGTTATTTACACCTAAAGAAGATATATCTGACTGAGCTTGAGGACTCCAACCATAATGTACATATATTGCATCATTTTCCAAAGCATAATCTAAAAAGTAATGTCTTGAACTTCTTACAGGTCCTATTTTATCTAAGCTTACACCTTTAAATAAAGCCATAAGTCTAGATTCTCCACCTTCAACTATAATTTCATAAACCATATATGCATCATTTAGTCCTGCTTGAGGTTGTGCATCTATGTTATTATCTATCATTACAGCTATTGGTCTATCACTACCTTTAAATATTTGCACCCCAGGCATTTCAGCAACAATTGTGTTACCATCTTCATTTGAATTATTTACAACATCTGTTCCTAAAAATGTAGCATTTTCATTTTGTGCCCTAACAAATAAAATTGCAGAGCATACACCTATTGCTATTATGCATAAAATTACTACAATTATAATGGCTGTTTTTTTCATCATTTACTCCTTAGTATATATCACTTTTTATCATTAAATTTAAATTCTAAAAATGGTTAACCCATAAACTAAAATTACAATTAAAGGTCCCATAAAAGCTCCAAACACAACTTCTCCAAAATTACGTGTATCATTTAATCTATTTCCTGCAACTAATATTGAAAGCGCTAAACTTAAGCAAAAAACAACTGGATCCTGTGTATTAAGCCATATTGCTGTTAATATTGCAAATGCCAAAGCTGTTTGCCCACTAGGTACAAAATTGTGCTTTGGATTTTTTTGTTTTCTACTACTAGACACTGCTTTTACAGCTATTATTCCAATAACAGTTAATATAATCGCTACAAAAGCTAAATGAGTAGGCGATGATATCATCTGGCTAAATACACTCTGTCCTAAATTTGCAAGTTCAGTTTCTCTAAAAAATAGAAAATATGCTACTACTATATCATTGCAAGCAGCTAAAACTACTGCTCCTGCTGCCACATCTTTTGCAATTTTAGCTTTTGGATGATATACATCCACATATAAGTCTACAACAGTTTCAATTGCCGTATTTATCATTTCTGCAAATATTACAAAGAAAACTGCAAAAGTTAAGCATAAAAATTCAGCTGTTGTAAAATTGTAAAATAAGCTAAGTATCATTACAATTACGCCTATTATAAGCTGTTTTTTTATGTTACTTTGTGTTGTCGCTGAATATACTATTCCATTAACTGCATTATTGCAGGCCTCTATAAAATTGTGATTATAGAGCCTTTCGTCTTTTTTCTTCATACATTATCTCCCCTTGCAATGTACATTATTACAATTCATAGCTCCAAAACGTATATTGAAACTAATTTATGCTTTAGTCTCTAGTAATTCCTAACTTGTTTAAGACTTCATCTTCTTTTGCACGCATTTCTTTTTTGTCATTTTCCTCCATATGGTCATATCCCATTAAGTGATAAAATCCATGGACTACCATATAGGCAAGTTCTCTTTCAAAGCTATGACCATACTCTACTGCTTGTTCTTTAACTCTAGGTATAGATATGATTAAATCACCTAAAACATCTTCTACCTCATAGCCAGTTTTTAACATAGCTTCAAGTTCTTGCCTTTCGAACATAGGAAATGAAAGTACATCTGTTGGTTTATCTATGTTTCTGTACTTTTTATTTGCTTCTTGAATAACCTCAGGCACAGTTAAAGTTATACTAATGTATAACTTTAACTTGTCTAATCCTTCAGTTTTAAAACATTCATTAACAACTCTATTAATCAAATTGCTGTATTCTTGGTTTGGTTCTATTTTTTCATAATGTACATCAGCTAGCTGCTCCATCATGTATTTCCTTTCTAACTCTTCTATCTTGCACTAAGACATATTTTCCTGTTTTGCAAGAATTTTTAGCCACTCTCATGTCTCCTAAATTAACTAGTCTATTTCTGTAAAATTGTAAAATTCTAAAGTATTTATCATTATATTTTTCAAGTTTTTTCATATCTTCTCTGATGTATAAAATTTGTTTTTTAATATCATAATTTTTTAAGCCTTTTTCTCTTGATGCTTCTAGTGCTTTACATTTTTCAGCAAATTTAAGATATTCATTCTTTTCTTCTGGCTTGTCCCAATAAATTTTAACTGCCAACAATTTATTATTATATTGTTCAAATAATCTTAGCAATAATTGATAAGCATTTTCTCTTTTTCTAGGTATTTTTGTATCAACTATTAAGTTTCTTACATCTTTCATAAGCTTTACATAACATTTTTCTGCTGTAACTAAAGGTATGCTATGTACAAATAGTTTTCTACTAATTCCTAATAAAATCATTCGCTTGTCTAAAATATCTACTTGGTCAAGTTTGCCAACCTCGTATGTTTCGAATAAACTACATTGTTTTATAAGTTCAACATCTGTAAGTTTTCTAAGTGGAAGAATGTTTGTAATATAATCTTCTAGTGTATCAAATAATTTGTCATACACTTCATCCTTTTGTGCTTCTGTTAACTTTTCAGTTAATTTCATAGAATAATGTTTTAATAAACGTTTAAAAATATGCTCCATTTCGTACATATAAAGCTCTTCATATGAATGTGTTAACTTTTGCTTTTTAGTTTCTAAAACATTATTATAATCTAATTCTAAAAGATATTTTTGCTTTCTAAGTTTATATTCTAGCTCATCAGTATCTTTTAGCCTAATTACATTATAATATTTAGACAATGCATCCTTTTCGAAATCACTTGCAGAATCAGTTCTAACTCTTTTGTAAATCGTATCAATTACTAGTTGGTCAATAGCATCTAAGTATAAAGAGTAAGCCTCTTCAAATTTTTGATTTAAAGCCTCTTTTTTGCTATCATCTTTACATTCATTTACTTGATGATAACTTTTTAATACTCCAGTTCTTTTTATACTTATTAATAAATTATTTATTCCAGTTTTTGTAGGCGTTAATAATTTAGTAAAAGTGCTACTTAACTTTGAAAAAAACGTCCTCTTTGTATCATAAACTCTTAAACTTTTTTCTCTTGCTTCCATACATACCACCTTTCAAAATACTATTTTCTCTTTTGTTCCTATATCTTCTACAACATCATATGTAACTTTAACATCATAATAGTCTCCCATATCAGTTATAGACACATTTTTTTCAGCAATTTCACCTGTTATAAGGCTATTTAATTTTTCTTCTGCTCTACTTTGTCCCTCTGCTTTTGCTTGTTCTTCATTATATGTAATTTCAGTATTTGTAACCTCATAATTAGTGTATTTAATAATTTCAATTGGTAAATAAAAATTAGAAAATAGTTTTAATTTTTTACTCGTATACATTGTATCATAATTTTCATATTTTGAAAGGGTTTTATAAAAATTTATTTTAAAATTATTTATTTTAATTGCATATTTTTTTTCAAAATTTCCAGTTTGCTCTTTTTTCGTCTCTTTTTTGTAAATTTTCTCAGTTTGTGAATGGCTAACTTTCGCTTTTACCTCCCCCTGAGCATTTACATAATTTCTTCCTGTATACTTTCCTTCCATATATCCCGCAATAAGTATGTCACCTTGTTTTACCTCTGCGCCTTCGGTTACCATAATTGTTCCATTTTGTGCTGTAATTTTTTCTATGACGCCATCTTTAGTTGCAATTATATTGCAATAATCTTCCTCATCTACAATCTCTGGCTTGCTATCTGCTTCCACAATTCTTACCAAAGCATTTGTTCCCGTAAGTTCAATTCCTATCCATGCGATGTCATCTCTTTGATATCTAATTTTGTTTACTATTTCTTCAGTATTTACTTTAGATTTTAATGTTCCAATTTTAAGGCCATCTTCATTTAGAGCCTCTATAATTTCATTTGCATCAATGCTTTCATTTCCTGTAACTTCAATATTCCAAACAAATTTTGATAATGCAAATATTATTGCAAATACAAGTAAAAGTAGAATGAAAAAAATCTTTCTTTTTTTGTATTTTTTAATTACAAAAGGTAAGCCATGTTTGCTTTCTATTTTTATTCTACAACTATGCTTTTTTGCAATTTTAATAGCTTGTTTAAATTCTTCTGCTCCTATTTTCATATGCATAATTGTAGACTTTGTTCTCTTCATTCCCCAGAAGAATATGCCTTTGCTCATGCAAGTATTTATGAATCTTTCTATGTAATATCCTTCTACAGTAACATTTAGGTATCCAAAGATGTAGTTAAGTAATATTTTGAAAAACATAGACTCCTCCTTTACTCATACTTTTCAAAATCTACGCTCTCTATGTTGCCAGTTATAATTAGGTCGTCTTTTGTCATTTCGTTCATTAGTAGCTCAAATCCATTTATATTTATTAGTCCTGTACTCATTTTTATTCTTATAAAAAAGTCTTGGTATTCTAATATTGCTTTATAATTTTCTATTAACATTCTGTTAAAGCCAAGTATGGTTATCTTGGCTATGTCTGAACTAAGTTCTTCAGGGATGTCAAATAATTTATCAAATTTACTCAAAATGTCCTCCTTCTAAAATATATACTTTGTTCCAATATATTCTCTCTCGTTTCACGGCGCGGGTCGCTATTCGCTCCAGCTTGCACGTTGCGCTCCGCTCCTACGTCGCCTACGCTCACTGAAACGTTCAAGAATACATTGAAACATAATTCTACCTTACAAATTCATCTAAACTTTTAAATTCGTAGCCCTGATTTTTTATTTCTTTGATTACCTCATCTAAAATGTTTGCGTTGTCTTTTGAAGTAGCGTGAAGTAGCATTATTTCGCCATTATGCAAGTTATCATATATTTTTGATTTTGCGTACTCTTCTCTTCCTTGATTATCTTCTACCCAATCATCATAAGCAAATGACCACATTACAGTTGTATAGCCTAGAGTATTTGTATATGCAATGCTTGCCTCGCTATATTCGCCTTTTGGAGGTCTCATATATTTCATTTCATAATTAAACTTTTCGTATACATTTTGATGTAAAGTCATTACTTCTTCCTTTATAGTTTCATTCGTGCAAGAAGGCATACTTTTATGATTAACTGTATGATTTCCAACAACGTGCCCTTCGTCAATCATTCTTTTAACCAAGTCTTCACTGGTTTTTAAATATTGACCAGTTATAAAGAAAGTAGCTTTTACATCATTTTCTTTAAGTACATCCAAAATTTGCTCAGTATACCCTGCTTCATAACCGTTATCAAAAGTTAAATATATGTATTTATATTCATCACTTCCCATTGCCATACCATTAAATTCATTTATAATTCTTAAGTTTTCACTGCCTAAGTCTGGCTGAGCGTGATCTTTTCCTCTTTTAATTCCCCATTCTATTTTTTTAGTGCTTAATGCTTGTGAACTCGCATCTAAAACTTGAAAATTGCAACTTATCCCTGCAACAAATATGATAAAAATTATAAAGAATAATAAACAAACTACTACAATAACTTTTATGATTGTTTCATTACACCAAGAACAAAAATTACCCATATAATTACCTCCTTTGTAATTATATGAGTAATTTTGATTAATATGAAAAATTATAATTTTTCTATTTCTTCACTTCCATCACCATTTACAAATTTGACATTAGACCCTAGAGAAACTACGGCACGCAAGCCATAGTAGTCGTAATGGTCGCCGCGCCCGTTCGAATAGAACAAATTGTAGCCGTTGAGATCGCCCCCGTAGACATAGCGAAGTCCAAAGTAGGCACGGCCTGAGCCGCAATTAGCGTAGCGCGAGGCAAGCCAATAGTAAATGCCTCCACTAAACATTAAATCGTAAAAATTTTTATCATCAAAATAATTTGCCATCCATTCTTCTAACTCACCCATTGCCAACTGTTCATTTGTTTTTCCTAAAAATTTAAAATTGTATTTTTTTATTCATAAAATATTCTATAATTTATGTGTATTTTCAATGCCTCTAGCTTTTTTTGAGTACTTCATAAAATATTTATTTTATGAAATCTTTACTACTATATTTTCCACATTTTTTTATTTTATAATTATTTTTTCAAAACTATTGCCTATCAACTAAACATTAACAAATTTGCAAAATAAAAATTACTCATACAACCACATAATGTAATCATACGAGTAATCATATATTTTTTATTTATTGCTAATTTTCTAACAAATACTCTCTCAAAGAATCCGTTTCAATTGTTGAAATTTCAGTTTCTAAGCTATCTAGTTTATAAAGTACAGAGCTATCATCATTATTAATCTTTTCAAGCTCTTTAAAAACTTTAATCCTTTGCTTCATCATTTCTAAATAGTTGCTTTCTTTAAGCAAATCATTAAACTTTTTCTCATATTCTTCTTTGCTAAGTTTTTCGAATGTCTTTTTATTACCTAAAAGCTCGTTTTTTTCATTATACTTTGATTTTTCTTCTTTAGTGATTATGTATGCAGCGGTTTGTTCTACTTCTCTTAATTTCAAATCTAAGTCATTAAATCTTTTGATAAGTTCCTTATTTTCTTTTGTATCTTTCATCATTATTAAATAATTAATAACTTCCTCTTTTTTCATTTGAAGTTTTTTAAAATTTAGATTTTTTTGTAATTTTTCACTCACTTCGCTCTTAATTCTTTTTAATTCTTTTTGTTCACTCAGGCTAATTTTCATATACATTATCCCCTTTCTTATATCCACCTACTCTTAATAGTTATGTATAAAAAGATGATAAACTTTACAAAATATACAACAGGCGGTGATTTTAATGAAAAATATTACTAATAAACGAAAATACAGTAATGCTCTTAAGGGTAAACTTAATACTGTAGGAAAAAACATACTTATACTTAGAAGTGAACGTAAAATGTCTAGGCAAAAATTATCCGATAAACTAATGCTAAAAGGTGTAGACATATCAACACAATCTATCTATGACATTGAAGTTGGAAAAAGAACAGTCTTAGATTATGAATTATGTGCCATAGCGAAAGAACTTGATACTTCTGCTGATGAGCTCTTACAAGATTTTAGTTATAAATTAGATAATGATAATGACTGATTTACAGTTTTTTCCAGTTAAACATTTATGCTATATTTACAAATTAGTTTGACGATTTAACGTCTATTTTTTTTGCCTTTTCATTGGTTTTTGAAAAAATCTTTATCTTCATTTGTTCTGCAAAAAAGATACATTAAATTTATAAGTATTAGATATAAAAAATCTTGAAATAAATTATGTTACCATAATTTTACACTTTCATTATATAACACATTTTATCAACTGTCAATTGTTTTTTAGTAAGAATTGGAACTTAATTTTATCAATAAGGCTGCTCTCAATTAACAATGTTTTAAGGACACCTCCCAAAACAATTAACCTGTTTTTAGGAGGTGTCCCCGAAAACACCATAAAAAAATTATTTACCATAGTAACTATCTAATAATATTTGTTTAATTTCACTTACTAGTGGTACTCTTGGATTTGCTGATGTACATTGGTCTTCAAATGCTCTATCTGCTAAAATATCTACTTTAGCAAGCCATTCTTTTTCATCAATTCCAGCCTCTTTAAATGATTTTGGAATACCTACATCTGCTCTCAATTTATCTACTTCCCTAACTAATGACTCTAATCCTTCATCATCTGTAAATGCTGGGAAGTTCATTCTTCTTGAAATTTCTGCATATTTATGTTTTGCAACATAATATTCATATTTTGGGAATGACACAAATTTTGTTGGGTCATCCACTCCATTATATTTAATTACATATGGAAGTAAAATTGCATTTATTCTTCCATGTGGTAAATGGAATTCAGCACCAATTTTATGTGCCATTGAGTGGCATACGCCTAAGAATGCATTTGTAAATGCCATACCAGCTATTGTACTGCTATTATGCATTTTTTCTCTAGCTTCTTTATTTGAGCCATCATTATATGCTACCCTTAAATATTTAAATACTAGTTCAGTTGCTTTTTCAGCTAATCCATCAGTATAATCTGATGCCATATTTGATACATAAGCTTCTAGTGCGTGTGTTAAAACATCCATACCTGTATCTGCAGTAATACTCTTTGGAAGGCTCATAACTAAGTCAGTATCAACAATTGCAACATCAGGTGTTAATTCATAATCTGCTAATGGATATTTTTTATTTTTCTCTTTATCTGTTATTACAGCAAAAGATGTAACTTCTGAACCTGTTCCTGAAGTTGTAGGTATTGCAACCATTTGAGCTTTGGTGCCTAATTTAGGGAACTTATATGTTCTTTTTCTAATATCCATAAATTTAAGTTTCATTCCTTCTATATCTGCATCTGGATGCTCATAGAATAGCCACATTCCTTTTGCAGCATCTATTGGACT
>CAMMLF010000053.1 GCA_946497585.1 uncultured Clostridium sp. | reverse complement strand
AATACAACAAATATTACAAAATTGTTACAAATATCTTGACTTTGAAGGGCATTAGTTATAAGATAATTATGAATATTTTTATAAATAATAAGATATAAAAAATTTCCAAGTTGTGTGAAAGAAAACACAAAAAAGCTATGAATAAAAGTAATAATAGGACATAGGAGGAGCTAAATGAAAAAACTGCTAAATATATTATCAATAATTATAATATTTGCCTTAATAATGGCAAGTGTTAGTTTTGCAAATACAGGAACTTTAAAAGATACAGACTTTTTAAATGTTAGAGAAAGCCCATCAACATCATCAAATGTGGTAACAGTTTTACCAGCAGATGCTTCATTTGATATTATTGCAGAAGAAGGAGATTGGTATCAAATACAATATCAAGATTATACAGGCTATGTAAGTAGGCAATATGTTGAAGTAAGTGAAACTACTGCAAATACTAGTATTCCAGCTGTCGCAAACTCAAATGGAATAGTGAATAGCAATTCAAATTTATATGTATTACCATTACTTAATTCAACAGTACTTGGAACAGTAAATAGTGGTGCAGAGGTTTTAGTTGTTTCTATAACAGGTAAATGGGCATATATTCAAACAGATATAGCTTCTGGATGGATTTTTACAGATAATGTAAATGGAACAGAAGAGAATAATTTAGATAACGGAGATAATAGCGATGGAGCTGATTCAAATACATCAAATGAGAATAATAATGAAGTAACTAACAATACTTCTGATGAAAATAATGCAGACTCAAATGATGAAAATACTCCAGATACTAGTGATTATCCAAAAACAATGTATGTAAATGTTGATGCAGTATATATTAGGGCACAAGCAACAACTTCATCAGACATTGTAGCAAGTGTAGGACTTAACACACCTGTTACTGTAAACGGAGAAGAAGGAGACTGGTATAGAGTATCTGTTACTGACGGTGATGGATATATGATGAAACAATATTTGTCAGATAGTAGACAGTAAAAATGATATTATTAAGTATGCATTTGTGTATAGAAGTTATACTAAAAAATGATATAAAAAATTAAATAGTGGGGGCACAGAAAGGAACAAAATGAATAGGCCAATTTGTGTTCTCACTATTATTGTAATTGTGGCAATAATAGGACTGCACTCTTGTGGTGTAGTTTTTTTTGACTATGATAAAGTTTATGAATTAGATGGCACCAATGAGAAATTTGAGGGAATTATATTAGGCAAAAAATCTGAAACTGATTATAAAACTACATATATTATAAAAATTAAGAAAATAAATGAAATTTTTGCGGGTAAAAAATTTCTACTAGATGTTAAAAAGAAAGATTATAGCAAAGAATTAGAATATGGTGACATCATTACCTTTAATGGCGTATACAACAAGCCAAATGTTCAAAGAAACTATGGTGGTTATGATTACTCTTTATATTTAAAAACACAAAACATTTATGGAACTTTTGATGGCTCACAAATAGAGCTTAAATCAAAAAATAAGGGGAGTTTTATACAAAGAGGTATAATTTCATTTAAAGAATATATAAAAGGCATTTTAAAGGAAAATTTGGGCGAAGATGAGGCTGAACTGTGTATAGGATTGGTTATTGGTGATAGAACTAATTTAGCAAAAGATATACAAGAAGATTTTAAAACCTCAAATTTAACTCATATGCTTGCAGTATCAGGGTCGCATTTTGTATATATAATTTTAGCAGTTACATATATAAATAAATTTCTCAAACGTAAACGATTAGGCCAAATATTAATGATAATAGTTATAATATTATTTATGAACTTAACTGGTAATACTGGCTCGGTTGTAAGGTCTGGAATAATGGCATCTTTGGGAATAATAGCAAGCATAATACATAGAAAATCTGACATATGGAACAATATGGCTATAGCAATGCTAATTCAAATTATATTAAATCCATATATAATATTTGATGTAGGAGTACAGCTATCTTATGGTGGAGTTATAGGAATAGTTGCTTTTAATAAGGTTGTAACAAATTCAATAGAACAATTGAGCAATAAAATCAATAATTACATTAAAGAATCAATTAGTGTAACAATTTCAGCAAATATAGTAATCATTCCAATAATGATGTATACTTTCAATACCATTTCACTTTCTTTTGTAATTTCAAATTTGCTTGCAGGAGCGATACTTGGCATAATAGTGCTTTATGCCTTTGCATTAATACTTTTATATATGGTACTACATAATTTTATCTTTCCATTATTTATAATACTTAATTTAATGCTCAAAATACTAATATATATTGCTCACATATGTAGTTTAATTCCATTTTCAAAAATATATGTGGTTACTCCAAATTTGATTTTAATAATATTGTTTTATTTGTTTTTGTATCTACTTGTAAAAAAGCAAAAAAGCAGGATATTAAGTAAAAAAACAATAGCTTTTTTTACCATAGCAATAATAATTTTAAATTTCATTTATCCTGTATTAACTTCAAAAAGAGATAACTTAGAAATTAATTTTATAGATGTAGGGCAGGGGGACAGTACTTTAATTAGAGTGAGTAATAAAACAATTTTGATAGATGGAGGAGGTAGCTCATATGGAGAAACATTTGATGTAGGAGAACAAACTTTGTTTCCGTATCTTTTAGATAGAGGAATAAATACAATAGATTATGTTATAGTATCTCATTTTGATTCAGACCACTGCCAGGGACTTAATTTTATAATGGAAAACATGAAAGTAAAAAATGCAATTATTTCAAGCTTAGGGCAGGAATCTAACGAATATGATACTTTTCTGAGTTTAGCCAAAAAGCAAAATACAAATTTAATATATGTAAAAAAAGGAGATATTATAAAAATAGGAGATTGCACAATAAAAATATTATTTCCAAATAATGAGCCTATAACAGACAATGAAAAAAATAACAATGCAATAGTTTTTAAATTTCTGTGGAAAAATATATCAATTTTGTTTACAGGCGATATCGAAGAAAAAGCAGAAAACAAAATATTAAGTTTGTATTCGGACAATTTAGGAGAATTAAAATCTACTATATTAAAAGTTGCACATCATGGTTCAAAAACATCTACAACAAAGGCATTTTTAGAAGCGGTAAAACCTCAAATTGCACTAATTGGAGTAGGAGAAGATAATAATTTTGGTCATCCAAATAGTGGAGTAATTGAAAGACTTGAAAGTATAGGTTGCGAAATTTATAGAACAGACGAATGTGGAGAAATTAGTATAAAATTTAACAAACAAATTATAATTAACACAATACTAAATAGTGTCAAATAAGTTTAATTATATCTTATGATATTTCTAACGCTTAAATATATATTCTTCCGCATTCCTACTCTTCGGGTCGCTATTCGCTCCAGCTTGCACGCTCCACTTCGCAGATAACCCATATGACAAGTCATAAATGCTGTGACTGCTTTCGTTCGCTGAAATGCTATAGAATATATATTTAAGCGTAAGTAAAAATTAAACTGTGAATTTTAACGTATAATTTAAACAATTTTGGAAAAAATATACTCATAAAATAATTTGGACAAACTTGCAAAAAAACGTATTAGTCCAAGAATTTGGAGATGAGTATATGAAAAAATCTACAATTATTATTTTAATTTGTATTGCAATAGTTTTAGGAATGGTCAGCGGAATTGTATATGCCATAATAGATAGAAACAATTTGCAAGAAGCTCAGATAAATGAAATTAGAAAGGTCAATGAATTAATAGAATCAAATATAGTAAAAACAAATGGAATACATGAAGACGTAGTTGCTACAAGTGGTTCGGATGTTAAACTTTCACCTAATGCATACATTATTTTTGAAAAACATTATACAGATTGTGGACATACTATAATTCAAAAACAGCAAGTCGAAGAGTCAGAAGTGAATAAAGATGAAGAATATTTTAAAAACGCATACAGTGATTGGGAAATAAAAAGCTTTACAGCAGATGAAGTAAAACTATATAAAGAGTTTCAGGGAAATTGTGATGAACATTACTTAATTACAGTTAATGATGAGAATATAGTGGTTTATTCAATTGATAGTGATGGAAATAGAACTTTAAAAGAAGAAACAGATATACCTGTTCAATATTTGCCAGAAGAAGATGTGGAACTTTTAAAACAAGGAATCACAGCCTACGGTCAAAATGAACTCGCAAAAAAGCTAGAAGATTTTGAATAATAGTATATTTAATAGTGAATAAAGTACCAAGATACATTCTTCCGCATTTCACTGCGCGGGTCGCTATTCGCTCCAGCTTGCACGCTCCACTTCGCAGATAACACATATTGCAAGCCATAAATGCTGTGACTGCTCTCGTTCGCTGAAATGCTCTAGAATGTATCTTGGTACTATTTATTTAATCTTAACTATTATTGCTTTTTATTTCTAACACTTTTTTCTGGTACAGTTTTTGACTGCTTCTTTAATTCCTCTTTATTTGGCAAATATCCATTTCCATAGAAATATGTAAAATACATAATAAGTGAGAATATAGCAAATAAAACAGCCAATGCGTAAATATATATATCAAATCTATAGAAACCATATATTTTAATAATACAAGAGCTTACTACAGCAATGTATATTAAAACTGTTGTAAGTTTTCCATACCATTTACTTGAAACTACTAGGCTTTTTCCATATAGGAATGAAGCACCAGCAATCATAACAGTTTCTTTTAATACTAATATAACGACAATCCACCAGTCAATAACGCCTTTTATTGCTAAAGTTAATAAAATGGAAAGTTGAGTTAACTTATCTGCTAATGGGTCCATTAATTTTCCAAAATCGGATATTGCATTATACTTTCTTGCAATCTTTCCATCTAAAACATCTGTTAGGGATGATAGAGTAAAGAGTATTAAAGCTAGTAGGTAATTATCATATACAAGTGCTAATACAATTGATGGTATAAATATAAATCTAATTACTGTTAAAATATTTGGTATGTGTTTTATCATTAAAATCGTTTCCTTTCTGTGTCAATGGGGACGTCCCTTATTGACACAAGAGTTTTGATGGTGTGTCAAAAAGGAGCGTCCCTACTGACACAAGAGCTTTGCTGGTGTGTCAATAAGGAGCGTCCCTACTGACACTGACACTGACAAGGAGCGTCCCTACTGACATTAATTTTTTACGCTAAAGCTTAGTTTGTCCTCTTTTAAATCAATATATACTTTTTGTCCGTTTTTTAGTTCATTTCTTAGTAACATATCTGAAAGCTCATCTTCAACATATCTTTGAACAGCTCTTCTTAAAGGTCTAGCACCATATTTAATATCTGTGCCTTTTTGTAATAAATATTTTTTTGCTTCATCAGAAACATACATTTTTATATTCCTGTCATTTAAAACATTTTGCGTATCAGTAAGCATTAAATTAACAATTTGAGTTAACTCTTCATTGCTTAATGAGTCAAATACTACAATTTCGTCCACTCTATTTAAAAACTCAGGTCTAAAGGTTTCTTTTAAGCTGTCCAAAACTTTATTTTTTGCATATGTGCTTGTGCCAAAGCCTATAGAATTCATGTTTTGATTAGAGCCTGCATTTGATGTCATTATAATAATTGTATTTTCAAAACTTACTGTATTTCCTTGAGCATCTGTAAGTCTACCATCATCTAATACTTGAAGTAAAATGTTAAATACATCACTATGAGCTTTTTCTATTTCATCTAGTAGAACTATAGAATATGGATGTCTCTTAACTTTTTCGGTTAGTTGACCTGCATCATCATAGCCTACATATCCTGGAGGAGCACCTATAAGTTTGGCAGTTGAGTTGCTTTCCATATACTCAGACATATCTATTCTAATAATATCATCTTCACTACCAAAAACTTCTGAAGCAAGTGCTTTTGCAAGTTCTGTTTTACCAACACCAGTAGGACCAACGAAAATAAATGAAGGTGGTCTTTTTGTACTCTTTAAACCTGCTCTATTTCTTCTTATAGCACGTGCAACTGCAGCAACAGCCTCGTTTTGACCAATAACTCGCTTGTGAAGATTGTCTTCTAAAGATAATAGTTTTTGAGATTCTTCTTCAGTAAGTTTTTGAACTGGAATTTTAGTCCAGCTTTCTATAACTCTTGCTATATCAGCAGTAGTTAAAACTACAGGTTTCATTCTTTTATTAATAGCTTCAATTTGCTCTGTTAAAGAGCATTCTTGAGTTTTAAGTTCAGCAGCTCTTTGATAATCTTCTGTAGAATCAGCTTCTGCAGCAGCTTCTTTTTGGGCTTGAACATCAGATAATTTATTTTTTAGTATTTCTAAGTCGTATAAATCTTTATTATTTAGATTAATTCTTGAGCAAGCTTCATCTAAGACGTCTATTGCTTTGTCTGGCAAAAATCTATCATGTATGTATTTTTCTGACATAATTACTGTTTGGCGAATAACGTCATCTGGTATTTGAACTTTGTGGTAATCTTCATAGTAACCTTTAATACCTTTTAATATCTCTATACTATCAGAAACAGTTGGCTCTTCAACCATTACTGGTTGAAATCTACGCTCTAAAGCAGTGTCTTTTTCAATGTATTTTCTGTATTCATTTAAAGTAGTTGTACCAATTAACTGAATAGTGCCATCTGCTAGTGAAGGTTTTAAGATATTTGCTGCATTCATAGAATGGTCTGCATCTCCAGCACCAATTATATTGTGTATTTCGTCAATAACAAGTATTATATTTCCTGCTAACTTGCACTCATCAATTATAGATTTCATTCTAGCTTCAAATTGACCTCTAAATTGTGTACCAGCAACAACTGCAGTCATATCTAATAAAAATACTTCTTTTGTCAAAAGCTTAGCTGGAACATTGCCTTCTGCAATTCTTAAAGCTAGTCCTTGAGCTATGGCTGTTTTACCAACACCGGGCTCTCCAATTAAACAAGGATTATTTTTAGTTCTTCTATTTAATATTTGAATAACTCTTGCAATTTCTTTTTCTCTGCCAATTACTTTATCTATTTCATTATTTCTAGCTTTATTAGTTAAATTAGTTCCATATGTATAAAGAGTTTTTAACTTTTTATTAGCTTTTTTGTCTTCTTTTACAGCTTTTCTAGTTTGAGAATTGTTATTATTGTTATTATTATTTGAGCCATTTCCTCCAAACATACCAGAAAAAATTGAACCTAGAGGGATAGCAAAGCCTTTAGGACCATCTGCATTTTCGTCTATATCTTCGCTTTCATTCATTTCTTCAGCCATTTTATTCAAGTCTTCTTCTGAAATACCTTGAATAGCTAAATTTCCTGATAAATCTTTAAACATAGAATTTAATTGTTCTGTCATATTATTTATATCACTTTCAGAAAGGTTTGAAGTGTTTGAAAATGCATTTAGGGGGTTAATACCTCTTTTTTTAGCACAGTCATAACAATAACCTTCTGTTTTCATTTGACCGTCTTTATCTTGTTTATTAACAAAAATAACAGCCGTATTTTTTTTACAATCTGAACATAACATATTTGTCTTCTCCAATCTATATAAAACGATAAATTCTTAAATATTATTTTTACTTTTAGTTCCAATATATATTTTTCTTCACGTATATTGGAGTTAGAAATAACTATTAATATAATACATTAAAATGCCAAAATAGTCAAATATTTTAGCACTTTTTGAATGTAAATTTTGTGTGTACAAAGTTTCGGCTTTAGCAATATTTTTATAAAAAATAAATTTTAAAATTGATAATCTATTTACCATATGATATAATTTGAAGTAGGAAGGATGTAAATATGATGAATACAAAAACAATTAGATATGTAATATATACAGTAATTATTATATTTTGCGTTGTAGCTATTGGGTTAGGAGTTTATGCACAATTTTTTCCAAATGAGCCAGTTCAAGATGTTTATGGAAATAACATATCTGCTGGAGGAAATATAGTTACTTCACAAGATGTAAATCAATCATTTTTGGACTTATTTACAAATGAGTTTTATTCAAGTTATGATGATAGCACAATAACTAAAACGGACGATACTAAAGAACTTGTCTATACATTTTATTCAGATAATCAAACAGTAAGTGGACAATATAGTATGAACATTAATATACCAGTTATCAATATTCAAAGTGATGTTGTAACAGAATTTAATAACTTAACACAAAGTATATTTGTAGATAAAATAAATTCAGTAATGGCAGGAACTGATGTGTATACAATTTATAACTTAGATTATACTGCATATGTTAATAACAATATATTATCAGTAGCAATAAAAGCCACAATAAAAGAAGGGGATAATCCTCAAAGAGTTATAGTTCAAACATATAACTATAACCTAGAAACAGATGAAAGTGTTACATTAAGAGATATCTTAGAAGACAGAGATATAGACGAAACAGTAGTTCAAAACAGAATAAGAACAGTAGTACAAAATGCAAGTAATGATGCAAACGAATTAATTGACTCAGGTTATACAGTTTATCAAAGAGATGTAAATGATGAAATGTATCAAATAGATAACATATCAAACTTTATAGAAGGACCAAATGGAGAATTGTATATAATTTTTGCATATGGAAATAATAATTATACTTCTGAAATGGATGTTATACAAATTTAATATCATATATTTGGTATAAAAATGTTCAATTATAATATAATAAGAAATAATATCTAAAGATTATAGAAATATAATATAAGATGGAGCAATATATGAAGAAAAAAGAATTTACTTTTCATAATATAATTTGGTATATGATTTTGTTTAGTATACTAGGTTTATTGATAGAAACTATTTATGGCTATGTTTCAACAGGAGTATTGGAAAGTAGAAAAGGGCTTATTTTAGGTCCTTTTTGCCCTGTATATGGGATAGGAGCGGCTTTTTTTATTGTGCTACTTAGTGAATACAAAGAAAGCAAAGTCAAATTATTTATTATGGGTGCAATTGCAGGAACTATTTTTGAATATATATGCAGTTATATACTTCAAGTTATCTATGGAAGTATGTTTTGGGATTATTCATATACAACATATCAAATAAATGGTAGAGTTTCACTTACTTATACAGTTTTTTGGGGCATTTTAGCAGTTTTATTAATAAAATATATAAAGCCTCAATTTGATAAAGTAATAGAAAAAATACCATCGAAGCTTTGGGATAAGATTATAACAGCTTTTTTAATACTAGACATTGCTTTAACAATTTTAGGTGTTACCGTTTATATGAATAGAACAGAAAAAAGATATAATGAAGAAGAAATTAATGAAACGGTGTTAGATAAAATTTTTAATGACAATTTAATGTCTTTTATATTTCCTAATTTAAGATTTACAGATGAAGTTGGCAATTCGATAATGGTAAGAGAGATACTAAAGTGTAACTAATCAAACAGAAAAATTAACTTTTTCACTATGAAGATTGACAAATAAAAAAATTAAATGTATAAAATAATAAAGAAAAAAATGAAAACGAAAGGAAAATAAATATGCAAAACGCTGGAAGCCTTGGGGCTGTAGAGAGAGAGAGAGAGAGAGAGAGAGCAGTATTTTAAAGACCACAATATTTAAAAATATTGTAGTTGTTTTACTATGCAAAAATAAAGTAAATAAATTGAGAGTTAAAGCTATGTATTTTAGGCGTATGTAAATATGCTTAAAGTGCATAGTTTTTTGTGCTTGAGAGTCAAAAGAGTGGTGTAAATCGGGCACAGCATGGTAAGAATTTAAGAAAATTGAAAGGAGAATTTTAAAGATGAAAAAATTAAATGGTAAGCAAAAATTAATAGGAAGCATAGCAATAGTCTTAGTTGCAGTAATACTAGCAATAGTAATTACAGTAAATGTAGCAAGTAATAATAGTCAAATTGCAGACGAGGGCTATGCAGCAACAAGTGCAAATGCTGGATCAAGTTTAATAGCAAATTACATATTAAATGGAATAACAATAGGCGGAATAACCGGAAAAATGGATATATTAAATACCAATGATGCAACAGCAAAAGCAGAAGATATAGCATGGGGAAAAGTAGCATATGCAAGAGGGGAAAGAATAGTAGGAACAATGAATCCACCACCAATAGAAGAGTTAAAGGGAAATATAGCATATGCAGACTTTGAAGGAGATGGAACCGCAGATGGAATAATTTTCGCAGATTTAAAGGTAGGAAACAGAGGAGATGGAAACTGGGGAGACTCATGGGGAGACTATACCATACCAACCGAAGAAGGGTTAAAAGAGTATTATGTAGTAAATGAAAGCTATACAGAGGCGAAATTTGGAGGCTTAACAGGAGAATTAATAGCACCAGCAGAAGGAACAAGCGGAAAAGATAGATTTTATGTAATGGCGTTAGAAGATTTTAACCCAGGAACAGGATATTGTTGGTACGATGCAGCAAATGGAAACCTTGATAGTCAATATAATGTAAGTAGTACAGCCAATGATTTTGCTGTCGCTGGAGCAGAGCCAACAGGAAAAACAAATACAGAAAGAATGATAGCAAGTTGGAATTCAAGTGAATATGGAGCACAAAATGATAATGGAACATATGAAGATATGTGGGGAGCAATACAGGACGAAGTAGCAGATGGATGGTTTGTACCATCAAAAAGTGAATGGTCAGCATTTGGAGGAGAGGTTTTAGAGTTAAACAATATTACGTCCAGCAATTATGACGACTACGGACTTAGTTCGTGGTGCTGGTCGTCTTCGCAGCGCAATACTGACAGCGCATATTGCGCGAACTTTGTCCACGGCTACATAGGCACCAACGGCTACGTGAACAACGACAGCTCCGTGCGTTTGGCCACGACTTTCTAGCTTTGTAAAAAGCTAGAAACAAACCCAACGTTATGTAAATAACGTTGGAATGGTCAAATTGAAAAATGACAACTTATGTAAATTGCTCCAACATTTTTTGCATAAATTG
>CAMMLF010000052.1 GCA_946497585.1 uncultured Clostridium sp. | reverse complement strand
TAATAGTTAAAATAATTGGTCAAAAGATTGTATTATTTGTAAATTTGTAATATAATATTGTTCAAGTAGTTTTGTCTAAAATATATTTAAAAAATGCTACGTACATATTTTATTTGGGAGGTAGTAAATGAGTAATAATAAAAAGAAAAATACAAATACTAATAACAAGGCAAAAAACACTACAAAAGCTAGTAACAAAAATGTCACAAAGCTTAATACAAAAAAAGACAAAGACATAAAAAAACTAGAAAAGCAAAAAAAGAAAGAAGATAAGAAAAAAAATAGAAAACATCCTAAATTATGGCTTGCTTTTAAAATATTTATAATTTTAATATTTTTACTTATTATTGCAGGAATTGCAGTATTTTCAGCAATATTTTTTAGTGATGAATGGTCTATTACAAAAGAGCAATTATTGAGTGATAGTGGATTAAAAATAGTTGATTTGGCTGGAAATGAAATCACTACACTTACTGGAGATGAAATTAGCAAAAAAGTTACACTTTCTGAAATGGGTAAATTACCAGATGCATTTATTGCAATAGAAGACAAAAGATTTTATGAACATGGCGGTATTGACATAATAAGAACTGCAAATGCAATCTTGAATTATGGCATATCTGTTATAACTGGCCAAGAGGCATCTTTTGGTGGTAGTACAATTACTCAACAGCTTGTTAAAATTACTATGAATGATGATGCAAGAGGTGGATGGGCTGGTATTGAAAGAAAAATAAGAGAATGGTCTAGAGCGATACAAGTTGAAAATATGCTTGATAAAGACGAAATACTTGAAAGATACTTAAATAGAATATATTTAGGTCAATCAGGAAGTCTTGAAGTAAAAGGTGTAGAATCTGCTGCTAATTACTATTTTAGCAAAAAAGCAAGTGAACTAGATATTGCCGAAGCAGCATTTTTAGCAGGTATTAACCATTCACCAAATAGCTACGACCCATTCAATGAGGCTGTGGATAATAGTGAAGAAATTAAATCAAGGACTAAAACAGTACTTTATCAAATGTATGACCAAGGAAAAATAACTGAAGAAGAATATAATTCAGCAGTAGAAGAAGTTGATAATGGTTTAACATTTACAAAAGGTTCAGCATCAAATGGTAACAATACTCTTTCATACCATGCAGCTGCAGCTATAAATCAAGTGGCATCTGAAATGTCAGAGAGAGAAGATATTTCATATTCAGAAGCTAGAGAAATGCTAATTAACAGTGGTTACACACTTTATACAACAGTAAATGTAGATATTCAAGGCCCAGCAGAAGATGCGTATAAGAGTGGCAACTATGATAGAACAAGAACAGTAGATGGAGTACAAGTTAAAGTACAATCAGCTATTGTTATAATAGAACCTTCAACTGGATATGTTGTTGCAGGTGTAGGTGGACTTGGCGAAGGATTAGATACTTTAGGAATTAACAGAATGACAACTGAAAGAAGCGCTGGTTCAGCTTTCAAACCTTTAGTAAATATAGCACCAGCCCTTGAAAATGGTACAATAGTAGCATCAACATTATTTGATGATAGCCCAACTGATTTTCCAGATGTTAGTGGAAAATATTCACCTAAAGATGATAGTAATAGAAGTGAAGGTATAATGACAATCAGGGAAGCTATAACTAAATCAAAAAATATACCAGAAGTAAAGCTTTTACAATTACAAGGTATAGACAATGCAGTTGACTTCTTAGCAAAAATAGGTATAACTGTGGATGATTCTTATAAAGGATTATCTTTAGCGCTAGGAACTCAAACAGTAACGCCTCTAGAAATGGCAGCAGGATATGCAATGATTGCAAATGGTGGAGTATATATTACACCAACATTTTATACAAAACTTGTTGACCAAAACGGCAACACAGTAATAGAAGCAAATCAAGAAAAAACTAGAGTTATGTCAGAAGGAAATGCATATATATTAACATCTATTTTAACAGGACCAATTAAAGGCTCTGGTGGTACAGCTACTGCATATAGAAACACATTAGGTAATATGGCGGTTGCAGGTAAAACATCAACATCTTCATCAGCAAATGATAGATGGTTCTGTGGATTTACACCATATTATGCAACAGCTTGTTGGTATGGTTATGATAATAACGAGGCATCAGTTGGTGGTAGCAATATGGCAGCAAAAATATGGTTTGATGTTAATAAAGTAATTCATCAAAATTTAGAGGTGAAAGACTTTACAGAACCAGATAATATAGTTACAGCTAAAATATGTTTAGATAGCGGTAAAAAAGCGACAGATAAATGTAAAAACACATATACTGAAATATTTGTAAATGGTACAGTTCCAGCAGATTGTGATGGACATACAACAGTAACAATTTGTAAAGAAACAAATAAAGTTGCAACAGAATTCTGTCCAGATACAGAAGAAAGAGTATATACAGAAGAAATAGATACAGAAAAAGCAGGAAACTGGACAACACATAGTTTAAAAAATACAACAGAACCACCTACAGAAGTTTGCAATGTTCATACAACAGCTCAAGAAATTGATGTACCAAATGTAGTTGGTAAGACCCAAGCAGAAGCTAAAAAATCATTAGAGGCAGCTGGATTTGTTGTAAAGATTTTAGAAAATGAAGATAGTAGCAAAGCAAAAGGAATAGTTTTAAAACAAAGTGCTACTAAAGCTGCAAAAGGTGCAACTATTACAATTACTGTAAATAGTTACTCTGGAGGAAGTTCAAATACAAATACAGCTGGTGAAAATACAACAACTGGTGGCGGAGCTACTAATTCTGTTGGTGGCGGAAATACAACAACTGGGGGTAACACAGTTGCAAATGAAGTAGTGGATGATGACTAAATCAATATAGACATGCATATTATGTGTTTAATATGCATGTCGAATAATAATTTAAAAGTTACAAATAATATTCAGAAAATACATAGTATTTACAAAAATTAATGATAAATTTTTTTAGTAAAAATCCATAAAATTTTTAATACAATAAAAATCAGGAGGAAACTGATGGAAAAAGAAATAAGACTTTCATTTTTTAGAAGAATGAAAATGAGTATATTTGACTTTGACAAATACCACATTATTGCATCAGAAGGACTAGGTAGAGCAATGATGTATCTAATAAAATTAATGCTATTATTTGCCCTAGTTATGTCAGCAGCTTCAATTATAAAAGTTTCACAACTCCTTGATCAAGGAATAGAATATTTTAGTAGTAATGTGCCAAACTTCTATTTTGAGAATAATGAGTTTGTGTTAGATAGTGAAACAGATGTAACAATAGAAAATCACGAATATACTGATTTTAAAATCATTTTAACTAATTCAGAAACTTATAGTGAAGATGAAATAAGAGATTTTGATGGATTAACAGTAGCTTTTACTAAAAAACACGTGCTTTTAAAGCAACAAAATAGTACAAGCATTACGACACAAACCTATGAAGAACTAGGCAATACAATTGATTTAAACGAAATAAACAAAGACTATATAGTAAATATGTTTTCAGGAGAAAACTCATATAATATTTTAGCAAATATATTTGCAGTAATATTCATATCTACATTTTTAACATATTTCCTAACAGCTATATTAGACACTATTGCACTTTCACTATTAGGATTTATAGTAAGTAGATTAATTAGAATACCATTCAAATATGGTGCTTTATATAGTTTGAGCATTTCTGCCATTACTTTACCAGTAATACTAAATGCAATTTACTTAATAGTAAATATGTTTACAGGATTTGTAATACCATATTTCCAAATAATGTACACTCTAATTGCTTATGTATATTTAATTGCAGCTCTTTTAATTATGAGGTCAGAAATAATTAAGAAAAAAGTTCAAATTCAAATAGAAATTATGAACAAAAATTATAATCCTGAAGAATTACAAAATCAGGATAAGAAAAATGAAAAAGAGCAAAATAAAGATGAAAAGAACAAAGAAAAGGACGACAACAAGAAAAAAGAAGGTAAAGATAGTAAAAATTCTGGTACAGAATTAAAAAATAATAAAGATAATCCTGAGCCACAGGCTAATATTCAAGAAAAATAAATTTGAAAATTTTGAAAAGCATAATTATAAATAACAAAAATTAAAGAGGATAGATTTATTCTTAACATATAAATTGATTTAAAAGTAAATCAAAAATTAGCAATAAAAAAGAAAGGAAAATCAAATGTCAGACAAAAATCAAAAAAAGCCGAATGATAGTAAATGGAAAAAAGTACTTTATGCAATTATACCAATCTTATTAGCACTAGCCATAATACTTACATTGATAATTATTCAAAATAATCAAGAAAATGATGAACTAGAAGTATCATATACACAACTTATTGAAGATATTGAAAATGGCAAATTAGAATCAATAGAAATGACTGTTGGTAGCACATCTTTAAAATTAAAATATAAAGATGAAGAAGAAGAAAAACACGCAATAGTTCCTAGCACACAAGCCTTTGTAGAGTTAATACAAGACAAGCTTCAAGATGACAATACAGAAAATGATATAGAATTAATACAAAAACCAAGAAACGCGCTACTATCATTTTCAGAAGGTTTTGTATCAATTTTACCAACATTAATATTAGTCATTTTAGTAATACTAATATTCCAAATGCAAGGATTAGGAGATAAAGGAAAAGTATATGACCCAGATGTATCACAAGACAAAATAACATTCAAAGACGTTGCAGGTTTGGATGAAGAAAAATCTGAAATGCTAGAAATAGTAGAGTTTTTGAAAAAACCAGAAAAGTATTCAAAAATGGGAGCAAAAACTCCTCGAGGAGTATTACTTTGTGGTAAACCCGGAACTGGTAAAACATTAATTGCAAAAGCTATTGCAGGTGAAGCAAATGTTCCATTCATATCTATGAGTGGTTCAGAATTTGTTGAAATGTTTGCAGGACTTGGAGCATCAAGAGTTAGAAAACTTTTTGAGAGAGCAAAAAAGATTTCCCCTTGCATAATATTTATAGATGAAATTGATGCAATAGGTTCAAGAAGAGCAAGCAATAATGGAGCAGACTCAGAAAATAATCAGACTCTAAATCAATTATTGGTTGAAATGGACGGATTTGATTCAGATCAATCTATAATAGTAATTGCTGCAACAAATAGACCAGAAATGCTTGATGAAGCATTGTTAAGACCAGGTAGATTTGACAGAACAATAAATATAGCACTTCCAGATATTAAAGGAAGAGAAGAAATATTGAAAATTCATAGCAAAAATAAAAAAATTGCAGAAGATGTTGATTTTAAATCAATAGCAGGAGATACAGCAGGATTTACAGGTGCAGAACTTGAAAATATTTTAAATGAAGCGGCAATAATTGCTACAAATAAAAAGCATGATGCAATAAATAATTCCGACATAGAAGATGCTGTTAAAAAGGTAACCGTGGGACTTGAAAAACACAACAGAGTAGTATCAGAAAAAGACAAAAAATTAACTGCTTACCACGAGGCTGGACATGCAGTAGTAAGTAGATATCTAGAAACACAAAAAGACATAAAAGAAGTATCTATAATTCCAAGAGGCGTAGCTGGTGGATACACAATGTATAAAACAAACGAAGACAAATTCTACGTTTCAAAAACAGAAATGGAAGAAAAACTAATATCACTACTTGGAGGTAGAGCTGCTGAAAAAGTAGCGTTAGATGACATCTCTACAGGTGCAAGCAATGACATAGAAGTAGCAATGAAAATAGCAAGAGATATGGTTACTGTTTATGGCATGAGCGACAAAATAGGTCCGATGTCTATTAATTTAGAAAAAGACCCATATCAAATGCAATTACTTGGAAACAACTTAGAAGATGAAATAGGCAAAGAAGTAAAAACTATTTTAGAAGATGCTTATGAAAAAGCACAAAGATTGCTTTCACTTCATAGAGATAAATTGGATGCAGTAGCAGGTGTATTGCTTGAAAAAGAAGTAATTAATGAAAAAGAATTTGAAGAAATTTTTCAAAATGCGTAATATTTTACGTTGGAGACGCTGTCAATAGTGTCAATAGGGACGCCCCTTTTTGTCAATAGGGACGCCCCTTTTTGACATAATAATGTAATTTAAAAAAGCTTCAACATACATTCTTTCACATTTCTACTCTTCGGGTCGATTCGCTCCAGCTTGCCCGCTCCACTTCGCAGATAACCCATATCACAAGTCTCTAATGCTGTGACTGCTCTCGTTCGCTGAAATGTTCTAGAACATATATTGAAGCTTTTCTGATAATATCTATTGTAAATTGTGTCAAAAAGGGACGTCCCTATTGACATTGACAAAAAGGACTGACTCAACGTAAGTATCCGACGAGAAAGGAAAAAATGGAAGAAATATTTGATAGAGAAAAACTACTAATTGGAGAAGAAAAGTTGCAAAATTTGAATAAAAAGACTGTAGCTATATTTGGACTAGGTGGAGTTGGTTCATATGTGGTTGAAGGCTTGGCCCGTTCCGGTATAGGAAATTTTGTGATTGTCGATGGTGACAAAGTAGATGTCACAAATATCAACAGACAAATTATAGCTACAACTAAAACAGTTGGCAGGCTTAAAGTCGATGTTGCAGAAGAAAGAATAAAAGAAATAAATTCTAGTGCAAAAGTTACAAAATTTGCTGAGTTTGTGGTAGGAGAAAATTTTTTTACAGCATTGGAAAAAGAAAATAGTGAACTTTTTGAAACTATAAAAGACGTAAATTACATCGTAGATGCCATAGATACTGTTTCAAGCAAGATTCGAATAATCGAATTTGCAAAAGCAAATAATATTCCTGTAATATCAGCATTGGGAACAGGTAATAAGTTAGACCCAACCAAACTTAAGCTAGCAGATATTTATGATACCAAAATTTGTCCTCTTGCAAAAGTTATGAGAAAAGAACTTAAAAAGAGAGGTATTACTAGTTTAGATGTAGTTTATTCAGAAGAAGAACCTATAAAAATTTGCGAAGGAAAAGTTGAAATCTCAAAAGAAAACAATGATGGCAATAATGCAAAAAAGATTGGTAGTATAGCGTATGTACCTTCAGTAGCAGGACTCTTTATATGCTATAAAGTAGTGAGTGAGTTTATTAAATAATAGAGAAAAATCGACCTTGATTATTTATATAATCAAAGGTCATTTTTTATATGAATTTTACCTAATAAACCTTGTATCTTAAAAATCCTTTTGATATAATAACCACATAAGATAGGAGGAAAGCTCATGTGTGAATGTATAGAAAATAAAATAAAAGAAGAGATGAAAGAAATTCTAGAACAATACAAAGTAGACAAAGAAAACTTGATTCCAATATTAAATGATGTTCAAGTGAAGTATGGTTACATACCTAAAATAGCACAATTAGAAATCTCAAAATATTTAGATATTCCAATGGCAGAAATTTATGGAGTTATAACATTTTATTCAAGATTTACATTAGAACCAAAAGGAGAATATAATATCTCAGTTTGCTTAGGAACAGCTTGTTTCGTAAAAGGTTCACAATCAATATTAGACAGATTAAAAGATAGATTAAAAATAGAAGAAGGAAAAACAACAGCAGATGGCAAATTTTCAATTGATACAACAAGATGCGTAGGAGCTTGTGGAATAGCACCAGTTTTTACGGTAAACAATGAAGTTTATGGTCATGCTACTGTAAAGAAATTGGATGAAGTATTAGATGAACTAGAAAAAAAGGATTAGTTTGAAAAATAATTGCGTTTTGGCGTCGTTTAACTGTGCTACGAAAATCCTCACTGTGCAGAAAAGCACACCTCCGGTTTTCTTGCTTGCATTACCTTGCCAAAAGCACAATTCTTTTTTCAAACAGATATAAAATGATATTAAGTGTAAAAGGAGGTCGCCATTGAAGACTTTAGAAGAAATTAATAAAATAAGAGCGGAAAAAAGGAAAGAATTAGATTTAAGAAAAAACACAACTGCTGATACAAGAGAAAAGCATATATTAGTATGCCAAGGTACAGGATGTACATCTTCAAAATCACCAGAGATTTTAGAAAATTTTAAAAGAATAATTAAAGAAAAAAACATACAAAATGTAAGAGTTATAAAAACAGGATGCTTTGGATTATGCGCAAAAGGTCCAATTGTAATTATTAGACCGGAAGATACTTTTTATGCAATGGTTAAACCAGAGGATTGCGAAGAAATAATTGAATCTCATATACAAAATGGAAAGATTGTAGATAGATTACTTTGCAAGGATATAGACGGCACAAAAGTTCAAAAATTAGATGATTTAACATTCTATAAAAAGCAAAAAAGAATTGCACTAAAAAATTGTGGTGTAATTAATCCAGAAGATATAGATGAATACATAGCTTTCGATGGATATAGAGCTTTAGCTAGGGTACTTCTTGAAATGGATTCTGATGAAGTAATAGACATAATTACTAAGTCAGGTCTAAGAGGTAGAGGTGGAGCTGGTTTCCCTACAGGAAGGAAGTGGAGAAGCACAGCTGATTCTAAAGGCGATGTTAAATATGTTGTATGCAATGCTGATGAAGGTGACCCGGGAGCTTTTATGGATAGAAGTATATTAGAAGGCGACCCTCACGCAGTACTTGAAGCTATGGAAATCGCAGGATTTGCAATAGGCGCCCAAAAAGGATTCATATATGTAAGAGCAGAATATCCAATAGCTGTTCAAAGATTAAAAATTGCAATTGAGCAAGCAAGAAATTATGGCATACTTGGTAAAAATATATTTGGCACAGATTTTTCTTTTGATATAGAAATAAGGCTTGGAGCAGGAGCTTTCGTTTGTGGTGAAGAAACAGCACTTTTAGAGTCAATTGAAGGAAAAAGAGGTCAACCAAGAGTAAAACCTCCATATCCTGCGCAAGTAGGTTTATGGGGTAAACCAACATTAATTAATAATGTTGAAACATATGCCAACATTGCTCAAATAATTTTAAAAGGACCTGAATGGTATTCATCAATAGGTACAGAAAATTCTAAAGGAACAAAAGTTTTTGCACTAGGTGGAAATGTTAACAACGTGGGATTGGTTGAAGTTCCAATGGGTACTACATTAAGAGAAATAGTATATGATATTGGTGGCGGAATTCCAAATGGCAGAGATTTTAAAGCAGCACAAACTGGTGGACCTTCAGGAGGATGTATTCCAAAAGAACATTTAGATACACCAATAGATTATGAGTCATTAAAGCAAATAGGCTCAATGATGGGTTCAGGTGGACTAATTGTAATGGATGATACGAAATGTATGGTTTGCTTAGCAAAATTCTATTTACAATTTACTGTAAGTGAAAGTTGTGGTAAATGTACTCCTTGTAGAATTGGAACAAAAAGAATGCTTGAAATACTAGAAAGATTGTGTAGTGGCGAAGGCGAAGAATATGATATATATAGACTAGAAAAACTAGCTGTAAATATTCAAAAATCTAGTATTTGTGGATTGGGTCAAAGTGCACCAAATCCCGTTATAAGTACATTAAAATATTTTAGAGATGAATTTAGACAACACGCAATAGAAAAAGAATGTAAGGCAATGGAATGTAAAGCTTTAGCAAAAATACAAATTGATGAAGAAAAATGTAAAGCTTGCGGTTTATGCCAAAAGAATTGCCCAGTAGGAGCTATTGAAGGCGAAGGAAGAGAAAAGAGAGTTATAAATCAAGATAAATGTATTAAGTGTGGCTCATGTATTAAAACTTGCCCATTCCACGCAATTGGCTAAATTCACAAAATAAACTTCGTATTACGTCGTTAAAAATTAGAGGAGGAGGAAAAAATGGTAAACCTAAAAATAGATGATAAAAAAGTATGTGTACCAGAAGGAACAACAATACTAGAAGCAGCAAGGCAAGCTGGAATAGATATACCTACACTATGCTTCTTAAAAGATATAAATGAGGTTGGAGATTGTAGAATGTGTATCGTAGAAGTTGAAGGAAGAAGGGGCTTTGCAACTTCATGTATTCAAACAGTAGAAGAAGGTATGGTAGTTCACACACATACACAAAATGTACTAGAAGCAAGACACGTTATATTAGATTTAATAATTTCAAACCATGCAAAAGATTGCTTAACTTGTACGCGTTCAGGAAATTGTGAATTGCAAGATTTAGCAATAAAGTTTAACGTACTAGATAATGAATTTACAGGAGAAAAGTCAGTACATAAAATAGATGATAAATCTCCATCAATAGTAAGAGATTTCAATAAATGTATCTTATGTAGAAGATGTGTTGCAACTTGTAAAAATGTTCAAAAAATAGGTGCTATTGATTGCATAAATAGAGGTTTTGATTCATGTATTTCAACTACTTATGACCATAGTTTGAATGATGTAGATTGTACATTTTGCGGTCAATGTATTGAATCTTGCCCAACAGGAGCACTTCATGAAAAAGAAAATATAAATGATGTATGGGCTAAGTTAAAAGACCCAGACACTTATGTAGTTGTACAAACAGCCCCATCAATCAGAGTCGCACTTGGCGAAGAATTTGGAATGGAAATTGGAACAAATGTTACTGGAAAAATGATTTCAGCATTAAAGAGCTTAGGATTTGATAAAGTTTTTGATACAAATACAGGTGCAGATTTTACAATAATGGAAGAAGCAACAGAGCTTGTAAAAAGATTAAGAAATAATGATAATCTACCTATGACAACATCTTGTTGCCCAGCTTGGGTAAAATATACAGAAATGTTTTATCCTGAAAATATTCCTCATTTATCTAGCTGTAAATCACCTCATCAAATGTTAGGTGCTATTATAAAATCATATTTTGCTGAGAAAAATCATATAGACCCTAGCAAAATATATGTTGTATCTGTAATGCCTTGTATTGCTAAGAAGTATGAAAGACAACGTGAAGAAATGAAGGTAAATGGACTATATGATGTAGATGCAGTAATTACAACTAGAGAACTCGCAAGAATGATAAAACAAGCCAACATAGATTTTAATATGCTTGAAGATGATGTTTTT